>JAOTUB010000037.1 GCA_029864095.1 Gammaproteobacteria bacterium
AGTGCCTGCTTCACACTTATGCCGGCATCAGTGAATGTGCAACCGGTACGCGATCAGACCGCCGATCGCCATCGGCACTGCGAAGATGTAGAAGTTGACGGACATGTCGAGCCCGGCCGCGATCAGGTAGCCGGCTGCCGCAGGTCCGGCGACCGCGCCCGATCTGCCCAGGCCGACTGCCCAGCCGATACCCGTGCTGCGAATTTCCGTCGGATACGCTTTTGCCGCCGCACTGTAAAGCCCGGTGAACCCGCCCTGCTGCAGGACACCGATGGTGAAAATGATGATCAGTAGCAAACTGGCGTGCTTCGGCGCCATCGCGAAGACCACCATGCCAATCGCTGACAGGAACAGCAGCGCGAAAATCAGATTGGTCAGTTTCCAGCGTGTCGAAAGGAGGCCCAGCAGGTATATGCCAATGACGCCGCCGAGATTGAAGAGGAAGAACGCCTGACGGCCAACGTCGAATCCGTAGCCGGCGTCCTCCATGAGCTTCGGAATCCAACTCAAGAGAAAGTACAGCGTCGCAAAGCACAGAAAGAAAGTCGTCCACAAAGTCAGCGTCATCCTGATGTGCTCCTTCGCCAACAGCTTAAGCATCGCCGCGGTCAAGCCGGACCTTTTACCTGCCTGGAGGACAGTAACGGCCGGCAGTTCGGTCAGTATTTCTTTCTTGAGTTTGCGCAGAATCTTGTTGACCCGCTCCAGCGCGTTGCCAGGGCGACGCTCGAACAGGTATTTGAGCGACTCGGGAATCAGAAGCCACGCAACGATTCCCATGGTCAATGTCAGTCCGCCTCCAAACCAGAACATGCCGCGCCAGCCATACTCGGGCATGATTATGCCGGCCGCGACCGATGTGAACATCGCGCCAAGTGGATAACCTGACGTAACGGCCGCGACCGAAAGCGCTCGATATTTCTCCGGGCTGTATTCCGCAGCGAGCGTCGCCTGGCATGCCAGCATCGCGCCGGCACCGACACCGGAAACGAATCGCAACGCAATAAATTCGCCGAGCGTCGACGCATTGGCCGTGAACAAAATCGAGACGCCAACCAGAGTTACGCCGGCAATGATGATCTTGCGGCGGCCAATCACGTCGGACATCGGTGCAAGAAACATGGCGCCAGCCATCATCCCCAGCAGTGCAAAGCTGAAAATCCAGCCGAGCCGATCTGCTGTCAGTCCGAGTTCACCCGAAACTGCCCCGGCAACCACGGCCATTGCCGTGATATCGAAGCCGTCCAGCATGTTGAAAAACATGCAAAGGCCGACGACAAGCAGCTGTTGGCCGCTGACCCGACCGTTATCGATAACGTCGGCCACGAGGTTATTGCCGGGGCTTTGAGTTTCGCTGGACGAGATCCCACAGCTCCAGTCAGGTGCTTGTATGAGCGTCCGCCGCTGCCGGCAAACCCATCGCGCCGCGCGCCCGTTCGCCGAGATCGTTGGCAATCAGAAGGTTTGTCGGCACGAGTATCAGCGTAATGAATGTCGCGAACAGTATGCCGAAGCCTAGCGAAATCGCCATGGGAATGAGGTATTGTGCCGTCGTCGAGCGCTCCAGCAGCAATGGCAGCAAGGCCATGAAGGTCGTCAGAGACGTCAGCATGACGGGTCTGAATCGAACGACACCGGCACGTTCAACCGCGGATTCGATCGGCTCGCCTGCACGTTTATGCTGATTGGCGAAATCCACCAGCACGAGACTGTCGTTAACGACGACACCGACCAATGCCAAGAATCCGAGCAGGCTTAGTATCGACAGCGAATAGCCCATCAGCCAATGGCCGATGATTGCCCCAATGACGCCAAACGGAATGATTGACATCACGACGAGTGGCTGCACATAGGACTTGAGCGGCAACGCGAGCAGGCAATAGATGACACCGAGCACGACGATCAACCCCGTGAACAGGCTCGCGAACGACTTCCTCTGTTCGCTTTGTTCGCCTTCCATCGTATAACGGATTGAGGGATATTTAATGATGAGTGAATCAATGAAGGTACGCAGGTCTGATTGCAGCACCGTCATGTTGACCTCTTCCTTGTCCACGTCTGCGGTTACGTTCAGGACCCGGTAATGATCGATGCGCGTAATCTGCGATGGCCCGCGGCCGGGCCGCAGTGTTGCGACGGTGGACAACGGCACGAGGCGTCCATTGGGAGCAGCGATCAACATCTCATTCAATGCTGATATCGTTCTGCGTTCGTCAATCGGGTAGCGAATCAAGACGCGTATGTCGTCGCGGCCGCGCTGTATGCGCTGCGCCTGCAGACCCTTGAACGCCTGTCCTACCTGACCGACGATATCGTTGCGCGTGAGGCCCAGCACGTGCCCCTGTGGCGTCAGTTCGACGCGCAGTTCTTCTTTGCCGTCCGACAGGCTGTCGCTGATTTCGAACACGCCTGGGTACGTCGCCAGCCTTTGCTTGACCTCATCACCTATGGAGCTGAGTTCATCGAGGGAATTGCCACTGAACTGAATATCGATGGGCTCGCCGGGACGGAACCAGCTAGCGCGGAACCTCAGCGCTTCGGCTCCTGGCACCAACCCGACCAGATCGCGCCATTCGTTGTTGAGTTGCGTAATCGTAAAGTCAATCGTGCGCTCTTGTCTCGGCGCCGTCTCGAACTGAACCCGCCCAACGTGTGTGCCGCCGGTACCGCGCGACGCCCCCGTGCTCGAGAGGATATTGGTGATCATGCTTTTGCCCGAATCGGGGTCCGTATAACGCTCCTGCAATGCAACTGCCGCATCTACGATGCGCTGAATATGTTTGTCCGTGACTTCGAACGGCGTTCCCACCGGCATTTCAAGCGATGCAGTTGCCGTCTCCGACTCGACCGTCGGGAAAAACGTCCAGCGCATCCAGCCGCCGAGCAACAGCGCCGCCATGACCAGCAATACGCCAGTGAATGTGGCCAGAGTCACGTAGCGATTCCGCAAGGCAAGCTGCAACACCGGCTTGTAGTACTTTACGATCCAATCTTCGAATTTCTGCGCGAAGCGCGATTGCCAGGCAGAGAATCCGTTCGATTCGTGGTTGTTATTGACGTTGACGTGCTTCAGATGTGCCGGAAGCACGAACTTTGACTCGATCAGTGAGATCAGCAGAACCGGAATGACAACAGCAGGTATTGGCGCAAAGAACCGGCCCAGCATGCCGTCTATGAGGCCCAGTGGAACAAATGCTGCGATCGTCGTGAGCACGCCAAAAGTTACCGGTATGGCAACTTCTCTGGTGCCGTGTATGGCCGCCTGCAGTCCGGAATCTTTCGACCTTAGATGGGTGTAGACATTCTCCCCCGTCACGATGGCGTCATCCACCACGATACCGAGCACCAGAATGAAACCGAAAGCGCTCATCAGGTTCAGGCTGATGCCGAAATACGAAAGCGCCATGAAGGAGCCAATGAAACTGATCGGAATACCCAGGAATACCCAGAAAGCGATCGCAGGCCGCAGGAACAGGGAAAGCAGGATGACTACGAGCAGGCTGCCCTGGATCGCGCTCGAAAACATGATATTCAGGCGATTCTTGATCGTTACCGAGTCATCATCCCAATACGTCAGCGCCATGCCGACTGGCAGATCGTCCTGTCGTGAATCGATGTATTCCCTGACTTTGGTCGCAATTTCGATGGCATTCTGGTCGCCGACTCGTGAGACACCGACGATCGCCGCGTAATTCCCGTTGAAGCGCGTCGTGATCGACTCCTCTTCGAACCCGTCGATCACGTTTGCGACATCGCCAACCCTGACGATGCTGCCGTCCGGATTGGTTTTGACGACAATGGATGCGAAATCGGAACGGCGATAAGCCTGGCCCTTGGATCGTATCAGCACGTCGCCGCCGTCGGTTCGCACGTTGCCGGCGGACAAGTCGACGGAACTGCCGCGAACAGCATCGGCCAGCATTTGCAGCGTGATGCCATACTCGCGCAGACGATCCTGCGAGGCTTCGATTGCGATTTCGTATTTGCGTACGAAATTCAGTTCGGCCTGGGTGACGCCGTCGATGCGCAAGATGTCGGCACGTACCTGATCCGCAAACATGCGAATCTCGTCTTCGCTGTAATCACCGGCCACGACGACGTCGATAACATTCATCCGCCTGACGGCCAGAGCAACGACAGGCTTTTCTGCTTCGGCCGGAAATGTGTTGATCGCATCGATACGGCTCTTGATATCGTCGAGTATTTCTCGTGGGTCATAGTCTGACGCGACTTCGATCTGCACCAGTGTGCCGCCTTCGACCGACCTCGACGTAATCTTTTCGATCCCCTCCAAATCCTGTACCGCCTCCTCGATGCGCACTGCGACACCGAGCTCGACGTCCTCGGGTGTCGCGCCGCGCAGCGTGACGCTGACGCTTATCGTGTCGGGTTCCGCAGGCGGAAACACTTCGAGCGTGATGCCGCGCGACAGCGCAACCACCCCGCCGATTATGATCCCCCACATCAGCAGGTTGGCCGCAACCGAGTTACGTGCGAACCAGGCGATCACTGCGCTGCCTCCCGGGTACCCGATTGAGCGCTTTGCGACGGCGCGGCGGTGACGCGGATGCCGGACGTGACCTGCCCGAGCGGCGTCAGAACAAGTTCGTCGCCCACCTGCAAGCTGCCGGCGATGATCGCTTCCGAGTCATTCTGCCAGGCCACTTCGATGTCCTTGCGCCGCAGAATTCCGTCGTCGACAACGTAGACATAGCTGCCCTGATAAATCGTGTTGTTCGGAATCACGACAGCGTCTGACACGGTTCGGCCTGGCATTTCCGCGGTTACGTACTGACCGATCTTAAGCGGGTTATGACCCTCGCTCGCTTTCCCAAACGGGTCTTCGATTTCGGCAATCACGTGCAGCTGGCGCGCCGACTCGTCGATCGCGCCTTCGGTTCGCACAAGTCGCGCCTCCCATGAGTTTGGTCCCATCAGGTCTGAGCGTATAACTACCGGCAGTTCGTCTTCCGGCGCTACGCTGGCGAAACGAAAGCTTTCGGGCAGATCGATATACGGCAGGTCACGATTCCTCAGTGGCAACCGAATCTCCACAGTGTCGGTCGCGTAGATTTCCGCCAGCTGCGTATTTGCCGAAACGACCTGGCCCAAGTCGACAAACTTGCGCAACACGCGTCCGGCAAATGGCGCGACGATCTTGGTGCGCTCCAGATCCAGCTGCGCTTTGCGCAAGCCCGATTGTGCCGAGATGACTCTGGCTTTCGCCGCCTCCAGCTGTGGCACGCGCAAAACGAGCGATGGCGCATCACCCTCGTTGCCCAGACGTTCCCAATCCTCGGCGGCCTGGACGCTGCGGGCTTCAGCCTCGGCCAGCGCCTGGCGCGCATCCATCAGCGTCGCTTCGGCAATACGGACATCGGCCTCGTAGTCGCGTGGATCGATCTCGCCCAGGACGTCGCCTTTTTCGAAAAAGCCACCGTCTCGAACATTCGGATTGATGCTGACGATCTGACCCGACACCTGAGCAACCAGAATACTGCGTGTCATTGGCTGAACCGTGCCGTAGCTCTGCAACCGTACCTGATAGTCGCGGCTATCGATCGTCATTGTCTCGACCGCGAGCTGCGGTCCGTTTTGTGGAGGACGGCGCTCCGGCTGTGGGCGGAATATCCATACCAGGATGGCGACAATCGCGAAGCCGGCGATTACTGCCAGGCAGCCGACATTTTTCCTGTTATTAGCCATATCGGGAATTGTAGCCCTAATAGTCTGTCGAGAACTCGCCGCCGAGCGCGAGATGAAGGGCTATTCTGTTCTGCAGCAGGTCATTGCGCAGCTGAATGACCGTTGTCGACGCGTCGAATGCGCGGCGCCGCGATTCAAGCACCGTCGTGTAGCTGACAAGGCCGCGCTGATACTGTTCGGTTGCGAGTCGCAGGGCACTCATGGCGTTCTTCTCGGCCTCGACAAACGACGAGTAGCTGTCAGTCAGCGACACATTTCTTGATATCGCGTTTTCGACCTCTGCGAATGCCTGGAATACCACATCGAGATAGATCTGCTCCGCTTCTCGGACCCTGGCCGCCGCCTGCTCTTCGAGCGCACCGAGCCGGCCTGCCTGAAATATGGGTTGCGTGATGCCGCCGATGAGCGACCAGCCGGCGCCGTCTCCATCCAGTAAGTCCGAAAACACGACGCTCGTCACCCCTGCGGATCCGACCAGCGTGATGCGCGGGAAGCGATTCTTGTGCGCGGCTGCAAGGCCTGCATCAGCGGACAGGAGGTTCAGCCAGGCTTCCCGTATATCGGGTCGCCGCATGAGTAATTCAGACGGCAACCCGACCGGAATGGCATCGGTAATGACAGGGAGCTCTCCCGGCAGAGGCATTTCACCGCTCGGGTAGCGGCCCATCGCGAGCTGCAGCTCCGCGAAAGACTCGAAGACGACCTGGCTTTGAGCCGCAAGCGCGGCTTCTTCCTGTTCGACCTGGTTGTTGGCCAGGTAAAGATCCAGCGCATCATTCAGGCCCTGGCGATAGCCGCTTGCCACAATGTCGCGGCTCTGCCGCGCGTTATCAAGGCGCTTTTCGGCAAGTTCCAACAGCGCGCGGGCCTCGAGAGCGTCGAACAAGGCGCCCGCCGTGCGCGCTGCAAGATCACGCGTTGCGAATTCGAACCGGGCCTTTTGTGCCGAATAACTCAGCTGTGCAGCTTGCTGCGACTTGCTAAGTCGGCCCCAGACGTCCATTTCCCACGCAGCATCGAGCCCCGCCGCGAACGAATTGCTGGCAACCCTGATTCCGTCAGTGCCCTCGACCGCGCGGCGCGAACCATCCAGTGACAAATCAATACTGGGAAACCTGTCCGCGCGGGTAATGATAACCGATTGCTGCACCTGCTCGAGACGCGCCCGTTCCTGTGCGAGGCGGAAATTGCTGCGCTGCGCTTCATCGACCAGCAGCGTCAGGCTGTCACTGCCGAACGTTGCGAGCCAGTTGTTGCCGACCTGATCGGCATCGCCGCCGCGCTCCCAGGCGCCGGGAGCGGCCAGCTCAGTCGTTGCAGGACTGATACCGCTGCTGGCACAGCCGCCAACGGCAACCATCGCCACGGTGGCTGCGAACAGCCGTGGGATCGATGTAATTAGAGTTGTCTGGCCTGCCGTGTTCATGGGAATGCCGATTGTCGCGGGCCTGACATTATCTCAGCCCCGCTGCAACTCCGACAGGAATATCGGCCAATCATTACAATTGGAAACAATGGCCTGGCGCCGCCAGGCCCTGCTTCAAATCTTGTCGTAATCCAGAGTGACCAATGCACTGACAGGCCTGGACTGGCAGGCCAGTATGAAGCCCGTCTCGACTTCCCAGGGCTCGAGGCCGTAGTTGGTCGCCATCGTGACCTCGCCGTCGCGCAGGTGGCAGCGGCAAGTTGCGCAAACGCCGCCTTTGCAGGAATACGGCAGGTCTATACCGTGATCGGCTGCCGCGTCGACGATGTTCTCGTCAGCGCGGCGCATCTCGAACTCTTTCTTGTGGCCGTCCATGATCACGGTCACGGTCGCCCGATTCGCTGTTTCCGTCGCGACCGCCGATTTCGGTTTACTTCCCTTGCGCGGCACGCCGAAGCGTTCGGCGTGGACATTCTCCGGAGCAAGGCCGAGTTCGACCAGCGCGTCGGTGACCGTCTTGATCATCGTGTCCGGACCGCATACAAACGCGGCGGCGGGGTTCAGGCCAGTGCAAAACGCCGCATATAGCTCGCGAACCTTGTCCGCGTCCAGGCGCCCGCTCATGATCGGAAATTCCTGATCCTCCTGAGTGAACAGGAAATGCAGCTGCAAGCGTTCGGGATACAGGTTCTTCAGTGCGTAAAGGTCTTCGATGAACATCGTCGTCGACTGCTTGCGATTGCCATAGAACAGCATAAAGCGACTGTTTGGCTCATTTTGTAGCGCAGACTTGAGCATCGACAGCACCGGTGTGATGCCGCTACCCGCCGCAAAAGCTATGTAATCCTTCGCATTCTCGGCATCGAGGCTAATGTGAAACTGACCGGACGGCGGCATTGCGTCGAGCGTGTCACCGACAGCAAGTTGCTTAGCCGCGAACTCGGAGAATTGCCCGCCGGGTTGCACGCGGACGCCAATCTCCAGCGGCATCTCGCCCTGCGCCGAGCATATGCTGTAGGTGCGGCGCAGCTTCTTGCCATCGACAGTGATCTGAAACGGCAGGTGCTGGCCCGGCAAGAACGCGTACTCGTCCGCGAATTCATCGGGCACGCACAGCGCAATGCGGACCGAGTCTTTGGTCTCGCGATCGAGGCGTGCAATCGTCAGTGGGTGAAACTGTTTCATTTAGATGCACTTGAAGTATTCGAAAGGTTCGAGGCAATCGTTGCACTTGTACGATGCTTTGCACGCGGTCGAGCCAAACTCGCTGACCACCGCGGTATCGGTCGAGTCGCAGCGCGGGCAGGCAATATCGCGGTTGCCGCGCAACAATGCGCGTTTGCTTGCGCCTTGCTCGGGCGGCGCGATGCCGTATTTTTTGAGCTTGTCGCGGCCTTCGTCTGATATCCAGTCCGTTGTCCACGGCGGCGACAAGACTCGCCTGATTGCGACATGTTCGACGCCATGCGCATGCAGTGTATCGATGACGCTCTGTTCGATGACTTCGGTCGCGGGGCAACCGGAGTATGTCGGCGTCAGCTCGACAATTACCTCGCTGTCGATCGTCACGCCACGGACGATGCCGAGGTCGGCGATCGTGAGCACCGGAATTTCGGGGTCAGGGACTTCGCTCAGCCAGTCAAGTACCTGTTCGCGGCTGATTCCAGAAGCTACCAAGTCGCCCCCGCGTGCGTGCGCTGCAGATACTGCATCTCGGCGATCATGTAACCGAGATGTTCGCTGTGGTGGCCCTGTTTGCCGCCGGAGGCCATCCACCCGTCACCAGGCTGCGCCAGCGTTGCTTCGCAGATGATCGCCGTTACGTTCATCATCCACTGATCGTGAATCGCATCGAGGTCCGGACCGTTGAACGACGCGGCGAAGATCTGATCGATCTCATCGGCTGCGAACATTTCGCCTGTGTATTGCCACAGATTATCGAGCGAGCCCTGCACGCGCTCATGACTTTCGTCGGTGCCGTCGCCGAGCCGCAGGAACCACTGCGTGTTATGCCGCAGGTGATATCGAATCTCCTTCTCGGCACGCGCGGCGATCTCAGCAACCCGTTGATCCGCACACCGTTTTAGCGCCTCGAGCAATAGCAGGTAAAACGACTCGAATAATACGAGCTTCGTGATCGAGTCGCCGAAATGCCCGTTCGGCTGCTCGATCAGCAGTATGTTTCTAAACTCATTCTCATCCCTCAGGAACGCAAAATCATCTTCGCCGCGGCCTTTGCCCTCGAGTTCACCAGCATAGGTGTAGAACATCCGGGCCTGGCCGATAAAGTCCAGCGCAAAGTTTGCGTTGGCGAGCTCTTCTTCGAGTTCCGGGTACGCGGCAACCAGTTCGACCATGCGCTGGCCGAGAATCAGGGCGTTATCGCCAAGCCTCGATACGTATGCGAGCAATGCCTGTTCCCTGTTCACAGATTCTCCACGCCATCAGGTACTTCGTAAAATGTTGGATGCCGGTAGATCTTGTCTTCGGCAGGCTCGAAAAACGCCGCCGTGTCGGCCGGATCCGAAGCAACGATCTGGCTCGAACGCACGACCCAGATGCTGACACCTTCGCTGCGCCGCGTATACGTGTCACGCGCTGCATCCAACGCCATTTGATCGTCAGCTGCGTGAATACTGCCAGCGTGACGATGACTGAGACCGGACTTGCTGCGAATAAAGACTTCGTAAAGTGGCCATTCTTTATCTGTCATCTCTCTCTCCGGGCTGTCGCCCGCATGGCGGGCTCCTCATCAAGCTGCTTTTGCGGCTCGTTTTTCTGCATAGGCGCGTGCCGCTTCACGCACCCATCGGCCGTCTTCATGTGCGTTGCGACGTTTTTCCATGCGCTGCTTGTTGCACGGCCCGTTGCCCTTGAGCACTTCGATAAATTCCTGCCAGTCGATCTCGCCGTGTCTGTAGTGGCCGGTCTGCTTATCGAGAATGCACTCATCATCGGGCACCTTGAGGCCGAGGAATTCCGCTTGCGGCACCGTCACATCGATGAACTTTTGCCGCAGCTCGTCGTTGGAAAAGCGCTTGATCTTCCACGCCATCGACTGCGCGGAGTGTTTTGATTCGGCATCGGACGGGCCGAACATCATCAGGGACGGCCACCACCAGCGATTGAGCGCGTCCTGCGCCATCGCTTTTTGCTCGGGCGTGCCTTTGCACAGCTCGACCAGAATGTCGAAGCCCTGGCGCTGGTGAAAACTCTCTTCTTTGCAGATGCGAACCATTGCCCGCGCATACGGGCCATAGGAACAGCGGCACAAAGGAATCTGATTCATGATCGCAGCGCCATCGACAAGCCAGCCAATGGCGCCAATATCCGCCCACGTCAATGTCGGATAGTTAAAGATGCTCGAGTACTTGGCTTTGCCGGACAACAAATCGCCGACCATCTGGTCGCGCGACACTCCGAGAGTCTCGGCCGCGCTGTAGAGATACAGTCCATGACCTGCTTCATCCTGAATCTTGGCAAGCAATATCGCCTTGCGCTTCAGCGAGGGTGCACGCGTGAGCCAGTTGCCTTCCGGCTGCATGCCGATAATCTCGGAATGCGCGTGCTGTGAGATCTGACGAATCAGCGTGCGCCGGTACGCCTCCGGCATCCAGTCCTTGGCCTCGATCTTTTCCTCGGCGTCGACACGCTTCTGAAACGCCTTGCGGTCGGCGGCAGATTCGAGACCGTCTCGCTTGTCAGATTGTCCTTTTTGATCAAGGCCTTGCGTATACATGAATAGAATCTCGTCGCGTCGTTACGCGTGCCGCGCTAATGTGTCACAGTTTTTTGATATTTTCAATGTTCAGTGTATCGGTTTAGGCATCCAGCACAGACTCGCCGCGGCTGACCGAGCGGCCGCGAAACAGGGCGACGAATTCGTCGTGCTGGTTGACCACTTCAGCTGCGTAAAGACCGCTGCGGCTGCCGCGATGCTCCTCGAGCGCAACGGCACGAAGTACGTCGTCGAGATACACCGGCCGAAGAAACTCGATCGTTCCGGAGCTGGCGACCGTCAGGTCATCATAGGCATTACATGCGAACGCGAATGCCGTATCGGCCAATGTGAAGACGAGTCCACCGTGGCAAATGTTGAAACCGTTTACCATGTCTTCGCGCACGCGCATCGTCGCGATGGCCGAACCCGGTTCCGGAATCTCGATCTCGATGCCGAGTGCTTGTGAGGCCTTGTCACTTGCATACATCCTGTCGGCACAGGCACGTGCTCGCTCGAGTTTGTCCATGGTTAATACCTCTTGGTCAGTGGCGGCCCGGGCCTAGTCCAGCAAAGCGTTGCATGAAGCTCCGGTCGGCTTTTGGCAGTGGCCCGCCGGCCGTCTCCATCGTTTCTGACAGGTAGTGGTCAGCTTGCGCGTAAACGGCCCGATACAGGTTCTTGCAGAGTTGATAGGCTGCGCAACCGTGCCAGCCCGGCGGCAGCAGCGCTGCCGGCAACTGCGGATCCCGCAAGAGCACCTTGCGATATTCCTGAATCAGCAAGGTTCGAACCAGAAATGCGGATTTTGGCGACACGTTCGCGTCTTTTCCATACGCAGCGATCAATGGGTGGAAGCGCTCAACGAAGCTGGCATAGCCCTTATCGATGTCGACGAGGCTCCAGCTCTCCTGCGCAAGCCTGCGCATCGACGCGTCGTTTCGAACCGTCTGCCCGGTCATGACGATGAGATCGTCCGCCACGCCCAGTCGCCGCAAGGTAATATCAACGTCCGCCATGTCCGGTGCCGGATGCGCCAGCAGACTCGTCGATAACGCGCCAAAGCCCAACCAGCCGCACTCTTTTCTCACGGCGTCCCGTGACGCAGCGTCGAGTCCCGAGAGAAGTATCAGACACCACTGACCGTCCCAGGTCGATACCGGCTCGCCGTAGATCTTGTGCGTTGCTTGCTCGAATCTCTCTCGACCTTCGTCGGTCAGGCTGTAGTAACTACGCCGGCCAATCAATGTGGATCTTAGCCACCCGTCCTGGACCAGTCGGAAGACCGACGTGCGCACCAGACGTTCGCCGATACCGAAGTCCTTCATCACCTGGATCAGACTGCCGAGCCAGACGGTCCCGCCGCGCGGTGCGATCGAATCGCCGAACACGGTTGTGATCAGCGAGCCCGTGCGCAATGTGCGCCGGGCACGAAACTCGGCGACTAGGTTCTGGCTGGCGGATTCTATTGTCATTTCATGTCGGCTTGCGCTCGCGGCGCCTGACCGTATATTGTGATACTGATTTATTCAAATCTCACACTATTTTGTATCTAACCATGAAACTTGGCAATCTCGTACAGGATCAATGGATCGAAGGCGACGGTGACGGTCGTGTACTGACCTCGGCCGTCAACGGCGAACCCGTGGCAACCATTACGAGCGATGGTCTCGATTTTGCAGCAATACTCGATCACGCAAGATCGATTGGTGGCCCGAATCTTCGCAAGCTCACATTTCACGAGCGCGGCGATATGCTCAAAGCGCTCGCCATCCACCTCAACGACATCAAGCAAGAGTTCTATTCGCTGTCGACACAGACTGGCGCAACGCGAAGAGACAGCTGGCCGGATATCGACGGCGGCATTTCGACGATGTTCGTGTTTTCGAGCAAAGGCCGGCGCGAGATGCCGAATGACCATGTCTATCTGGATGGCGGCGTCGAGCAACTCTCACGAGAAGGCACGTTTGTCGGGCAGCACATCTTCACGCCGAAGCTCGGCGCGGCGATTCATATCAATGCATTTAACTTCCCGTGCTGGGGCATGCTCGAAAAACTGGCGCCGACCCTGCTCGCTGGCGTACCGGCGATCATCAAACCGGCATCGAGCACGGCGTATCTGACAGAGCTTATGGTCAGGCGCATGATCGCGTCTGGCATCCTTCCCAAAGGCAGCGTGCAGCTGATCTGCGGCGGCGTCGGCGATTTATTCAATCACCTGACCTGTCAGGACACCGTTGCATTCACAGGCTCGAAGTACACGGCCGAAAAACTGCAGCTGCATCCCAGGGTCGTCAGCGAGTCTGTCGCGTTCACGGCCGAAACCGATTCGCTGAACATGTCGATACTCGGCCCTGACGCAACGCCGGGCACGCCCGAGTTCGATCTCTATATAAAAGAAGTCAAAAACGAAATGATTTCGAAGGCCGGGCAAAAGTGCACGGCAATACGGCGCATCATCGCGCCGTCAGCGATAGCCGCCGACGTCGTCAGGGCCCTGTCGACCGCGCTCGGTGAAATCCGGATTGGCAATCCTGGCATTAAAGACGTCGATATGGGCGCACTCGCAAGTCAGGGACAACGCGACGAAGTTCGCGCACGCGTCGCAGACCTTACCGCCGAGGCGGAAGTTGTTTTTGGCGGAAGCGACGACTTTGAACTTGTCGACGCCGACAGCAAGAAAGGTGCGTTTTTCATGCCTACCCTGCTGCTCTGCGAGAAGCCATTGTCATCGAAGGCCGTGCATTCTGTGGAGGCATTCGGTCCGGTCAGCACAGTGCTCCCTTATGACTCGATTGCTGAAGCAATTGAACTCGCAAAACTCGGCGACGGCAGCCTCGCGGGTTCGATCATTTCGAACGACAATGCGGTTGCGCGCGAACTCGTGCTCGGTACTGCCGCCTACCACGGCCGCATGGTGATCATTAACCGGCACTGCGCCGCGGAGTCGACCGGCCACGGCTCTCCGCTGGCGCACCTCGTGCACGGCGGCCCAGGACGTGCCGGCGGCGGCGAGGAAATGGGCGGCGTGCGCGGCGTGCTGCACTACATGCAGCGCACGGCGATACAGGGATCACCCGAGACGCTTTCGGTCATCGGCCACCGATGGATACGCGGCGCCGACGAGAAAGATCCGGGCTTGCATCCGTTTCGCAAGACCTTCGAGCAACTCGAGCTCGGCGACACGTTCAAGAGCGAATCACGTGAAGTCACACTCGAAGACATCAATCATTTCGCGGAATTCACGGGCGACAACTTTTACGCGCACATGAACGAGGAAGAAGCAGCCAAGAACCCGTTCTTCGATGGCCGAGTCGCGCACGGTTACCTGATCGTTTCGTTTGCGGCGGGCCTGTTCGTCGATCCCGACTTCGGACCGGTACTCGCCAACTACGGCGTCGACGACCTGCGGTTCATTAAGCCAGTGAACTACGGCGACTCGCTCAAAGTACGCCTTACATGCAAGCAGAAAACGTTGCGCGGTGACTCGGGATACGGCGAAGTGCGCTGGGATGCCGAAGTTACGAACCAGGAAGACGAAATCTGTGCGCAATATGACGTACTAACCATGGTTGCCACTGACGCGCATTGGGAATCCGTGCGCTAGGAATCTCGTCACTTTTTGAACTGGCCGGGTCTTGAACGGCGGCAATCGACCCGTTACGCCCCCTGGTCAACCCAAAGCCATCCGGTTCTTCATGACTTCGACGGCGCAGAAGCTCCGACGTCCAGTCCCGGCAGACCGTCGAGGCTTAGAGCATTATGCTCGGTTCGATACTTGAGCAGCTCGTCGGCCGTCTTGCTGTCACACCAGTTCTTTTGATGACTCACGTTCGCACTTGAAATCATATTCCGGTACACCGTATCCAAATGAATCACGAATACACTCGATATCGACGACTACGAAGTTTCGAATCGCCGGCATGTTTGGGAATATTCGCAGCAACGTTTCCAAGTCGGCATGATGCGGCTCGACCGATCGGCCGTGTCCGTAGAAACGAAAGATTTTCGGTGGTCCATCGAAAGCGCACAGCATAATGACGATGCGTCCGTTCTCTTTCAAATGCGCGACTGTTTCAATGCCGCTGCCGCCAAACTCTACGTAAGCAATTTGGCGCGGGCCCAGTACCCGAAGACCATCGAGTCCCTTCGGCGAACAGTTGATCCGGCCATCATCGGCGAGCGGTGCCGTCGATACGAAGAACACGCGTTGGCGTTCAATCCAACGCTGAATGCGTTCGTCGATTTCCCGGTATTATTTTCCCATGGTTGACTTGTGCCAGATGTTGTCTTACCGGTCCGATCCGGAGCCATGCATTGCGCTTAGCCCTCGACCTGGTTAAGCCCGCCCTTCAACACGACGGTTTGAAAACCCTTCTCGTTCAGCACAAAGGATGCCGCTGAACTGCGCCGGCCCGTATCACAGCAGACCACGTACAGCGTTTTGCGATTCAGCGTGTTGAGCTTATGACGAAAAAGGTACAGCGGTAAGTTGACTGCGCCGTCTTTGTGGGAGACTTTGAATTCACTCGGCAGGCGGACGTCAAGCCATTGGCCACCGTTGGCGATGACCTCATTCGCGTCGTCGTGATCTATCCAATCAAGAATCGGCTCAATCATAAGCGCCTGAAAGTCTTTTTGACCTAATCGCATCAGGATGCCGTCCGTCTGCATAGTTATCGTCGCGTTGCATTTTGTCTTCGAGATCAACGCTTCCTCGCCAAATGTGTCGCCCACGTGCAGCTCAGCCAGGTCGATGCCTTTGTCCCGCAGAGGCGACTCGCGGGTGACCATACAGCTGCCGCTGCGGATGACATAAAAATAATCGCCTTCTTGGCCCTGCTTAATAACGATGTCTCCGGCCTTATAGTCAACTCGTTCCAGGCGCATGAAGATCGTCTGAATATTCGCCGGCGGTATCTTTTGGAAAGCACCGATTTGCAGCAAGGCGGTCATCCAGTCGCCGTCCTCCGTCTCCTTTTCGGCCTTGAAGTCACCGACCTCATAGATACCGGTCTGATCCCAGGTCAGGGTCAAATCCAGAAGATCACTTTCTATACTGATATAGCCAACGTGATCCGTTGCGACGGCCGTTTGCTGACGCGGCAAGTCGGGTGCGATCGGGTTGCGTGCGTCAGCCGTTCCGCCCGTGATGGTCCGGACGACTTCGTCGCCATCCTTGAGTTCTATCGTCCCGGACAGCACATAAAAAACACGGTTTTCGGTATCGCCCTTCTCGAATAGCGTCGCGCCCCGATTCACTTCCTGCAGTTCGATCTTTTTGAGCAACGCGCGGAGACTGTCCCTCTTCATCCCGTTCAGTGGGGAGAGAACTCCGATTTGCCTGATGTCGAGTTCTTTGGCCATCGACGCAAGATTCTCCTGTCGTGGATAAATTTCAGTCCGGCACGCATCGGAGTCTAGCACGAGGTGACTGTCTGCTTCTGGCCGGAAGCTGCCCTTGAAATCGGCCCGCTCTTGTGGATTCGGCGCCCGGCTAATTGCGATTGGCAGGCAGATACCGCCGTCTGAGTTATTGGCGCGTTGCGCCGCTGATCTTCTCTACGATTGCACGCACGTCGACGTCGGCGTCCGTCGCGACTACGATCGTCGATTGAAGCTCTGCAGCATCCAAGGGATCCGAATGCTCGTACTGGTAGTCAAGTACCGTCGCATCCGCTTCTGAGGCATCGCTGGCATCGCGCCGCCTTTGCTGCAGACGTTGTGCCAATTCATCAGGCCCTGCTTGGACATCGACGATGACGAACGTCGCATCGAGCGACTTTGCCAACTTCTGAAAGCGCCGCCGGTCCTGGCGACCGAGGAATGAGGCATCGGCTATTACGTGCTGCCCAAGCCGCAACGAGGTCTCCGCCGCCGCCGCAAGTGTCTTATAGATATCGGCTTTCGAACTCGCCTCGTAAATTCCCGTGCCGACGCCGGCGCCACTTGCCTCAGATTCCTCGAGACCGTAGCGGCGTTTGCGCTCGATATCCGACCGCACGCGTATCGCCGGTAGCCGTGAAATCAACTGCTGCGACAGCCAGGTCTTCCCGGATCCCGAAAAGCCGTGCATCGCGACGAGGCTGGGCCGCTTCGGTTCAATCCAGCGGCCAGCAACCGAGCAATGGTGAGACATTTCATCCAGATCTCTTTGCCTGTCGGTCTCATCGCTCCGTTCGATACTATGAATAGCCGCGATCTTGGCTCGAATCAGCGCATGGTACACAAAGTACAGCCCGAAGACAGACATGCCCGCATAGTCTCCGGTGCATTCGAGATAGCGATTGATGAATACATACGCGAGATCCTGTCGCCCTTTTGAGATCAGATCCATGACAAGAAATGACACGTCGCTGATGACGTCGATATTGCGTAAGTCCGCATTGAACTCCACACAATCAAACGCGGAGATACCGGACGGCAGTCGCACAAGATTCGCCAGGTGCAGATCGCCATGGCACTCGCGAACGTAGCCTGCGTCCTGTCGCTGAATCAGTGTTGGCCACAGCTCCTGCAAACTGTTGCCGGTCCATGTAGACAGGCCCTGCAGTTCATCCCACCTAGCGTGTTGCTTCAGGTGCTCGATATTCTCGAGCATCGGATGCCGTACCAGCCTGATCGTGTCTTTCTCACTGAGCTGAGTGCACGCCGGAATCGTGCCGTGTTGTGCGGCGATCCTCTCGGCCAGCGCGATCATGTCCGCGCCCGTGAGTAAACCAGCATCGAGCTGCACATCGAGCTGCGCGCTTTGTGGAAACTGCAGCATCTTGACGGCGTACTCGATGGGGTCGCCTTCCCCACCGACCTCCGGATCTTCGAAGCTGCCGCTGATCGGCACGACTTCTACGTAGAGATCCCGTGCCCACCGCCTGTTAAGGCGCAGCTCCTCCTCACAAAAGTGCCTGCGCTGCTCGAGCGACGAGAAGTCCAGGAACTCCAGTTTTATCGGCTTTTTGATTTTGTACGCGAAATTTCCCGTCAGTATTACCCAGGAAATATGCGTGTCCAGCAGCCGAATGTTCTCGACGGGATGAGCGTAAGCGCGCTCGCGCAGCAGCGACCTGATAAGTTTTTTTTCGCGGCCGACTGCTGTCAGGTCAACGGTTTCGGAAGTCATTTCAGCCTCACGCCTATTTGCCGACGCGCAACTGCAGATTGCGAAATTTCAAGACACCTTTGCCCGCGTATTGCAAAGCGACATACCCCTCCGTGAGACTTTCGTCCTCGAAGTGCGCAGTGACAATGTCATTCATCGTCACTTTAATTCTGCTCCCACTAAGATCAATGCGGACTGTGTTCCACTTATCAAGTGTATCGACCCGAGCGAGCGGCGAGCGGCGTTTGACGACGCTGCCTGAGCGAAAGTCCTGCTGCGGATGATCGTCCCAGATATTGATTTCGTAACAGTTATCGGGTGTGATAATCGTTGTGTCGCTGCAGCGCAAGAACACGCCGCTGTTGGTTGCGTCCTCAATCCAGAACTCGACAATCAAAGAGAAATCCCGGTATTGGTCCCGTGAGACCAGGTAGCCCGTTGCCTCCGCTGGCCCGGCTTCGACACCCTGGCCCGTGAATCGCCAGTCGGCGTCGCCCGTTTGCTGCCACTCCTGAAGCGGCAAGTTAGCAACACAAGCAAACAACGGCAGACACAGCAGACCGCCTGCCGCAAATCGCATTTGCCGAAAAATTTCAGCCGCCAACATCTGGAGCTGCCTGTTTGTTGGCCTTGAATGCCGACACTGCCGAGGCCGCTTCGAGAATCACCAGCGCGGTAGTTATGAGCACGACGATATTGATGCCGGCAAGCAGATAGTTTTTCTCGCCAATGAACTTCAACAGCGTAACGACACCGGCCAGGAACGACATGACGAGTACAAACGTCATAGGCACGAGCGTCACCCAGGCCGATCGCCTGAGTTTGATCAGATATACCGAGATAACGAGCAGCGTCATGCCGGCGAGTATTTGATTCGTCGTGCCGAACAACGGCCAGATGATCATGCCGCCTCTGCCTGAGCTACCACCGGCGCCGAAAGCAATAAGCAGACAGCATGCGACAGCTACGAAAGTCGCAATGACGCCATTGCGAAAAGCGGGAATATGATAGATCTCACCCCATTCCTGAATAATGTAACGCTGCAACCGCACACCGGAATCCATGGTCGTGCCGGCGAACAATACCAGCATCGTCGCGAGCAGTGTTTCGGTGATTGTTGCCGGCAGCCCCCAACCCGTTGCGAGCAGATTAGCGCCGCTACTAATGAACGCGGCTGCACCGCCGGCGCCGAATTCATGGTACTGCTCGTGCCACAGCTCAGGCGTTGCGGCCAGTGTCACGCCCGCGACGGCAACAATGGTGATCAAGGCGAGCGAACCCTCACCGATCGCAGCAAAGTATCCAACAAAGCGAGCGTCAGTCTCTTTGTTGAGCTGCTTGGAACTCGTGCCAGAGGCAACGATACCGTGAAAGCCCGACACGGCGCCGCAAGCAATCGTCACAAACAACAGTGGGACAATCGATGGCGCGTCTTGGCCCGTCAGATCGTTGAACGCGGGTGCGGAAATGTCCGGCGTGGCCAGGACAACGGCGCCGTACAACAGAAACAGCCCGCCAAACAACTGCAGACCATTGATGTAATCACGCGGCTGCAGCAGCATCCATACGGGCAGCATCGATGCGATACCCGCATAGATGAACAGGAGAATGATCCAGTTCGCGTTGGCGGTCAGTCCCAACATGGTGTCTGGCAGCGCCAGTGGCGTCGTGCTGCCGAAATAGACGGACGCATACAGCGCTATTACGCCGATAACCGACACCGTGAGCAGGTTTATCTTCCACCGATAAATCATTTGCCCGATGACCAGTGCAACCGCGATCGCCGCCCACGCAGGAAATACCGCCGTCGGCGAACCGACGAAAGCCCCTGCGATAACCACGCCGAATACCGAATTGACCATCAGCAACACGAGAAATACGACGATCATGAACAAGGCGCGGGTCCTGGAACCGACGATAGTCTCGGAAAGCGCGCCTATCGATTTGCCCTTGTGCCGGTTGCTCGCCCACAAGGCGCCCATATCGTGTACGCCCGCGAAGAAAATTGTGCCAAACACGACCCACAGCATGGCCGGGACCCAGCCCCAGTAGACAGCGATTGCCGGCCCGACGATCGGCGCCGCACCGGCAACCGACGTGAAATGGTGACCCCAAAGCACATACTTGTTCGCCGGCACGAAGTCTACGCCATCGGTCAACTCGTGCGCGGGCGTCCTGAATCCGGAATCGAGCCGATAGATCTTCGTCGCGACAAAGCGCGAGTAGACAAACCAGCCAAATAACATGCCGAGGATGCCAATACCAACGATAAACAGGGAACCCATTGAGTGTATTGCTCGCGTCTACTCGATGACCCGATTGACGTTACTACAGACCCCAAAGCACTTCCATCGGGACCAGGCCCCGGTGATACTATCTTCACGTCATGAAGACCCACGCGATACGCATTCACGAATTCGGCAGTCCCGAGGTCTTGTCCTGGGAGGAAGTTGACCTTGCGGAACTCGCGGCCGGGGAAGCGCGCATCCGGCATACGGCTGTCGGGCTGAACCTGATCGACACGTATCATCGCACAGGACTTTATCCAATGGATTTGCCAACTGGCCTCGGCAGTGAGGCTGCGGGCGTGGTTGAAGCTGTCGCTGCCGACGTCACTGACATTGCGGTGGGTGACAGGGTCGTTTATACGGGCCGTCCGGCGGATGCGTATTCGGAGCGGCGCAATTTCGATGCGTCTCGCCTCGTTCGCATACCGGATACCATGTCGGATGACGTTGCTGCAGCCGTGTTTCTGAAAGGACTGACCGCGTGGTATCTGCTGCGGCGCAGTTACCGGGTCGCCGACGGAGACACGATTCTCTTGTATGCCGCAGCGGGCGGCGTGGGGTCGCTTGCCAGCCAGTGGGCGCAGCGATTGGGCGCGACGGTGATCGGCGTCGTCAGCACGGCCGACAAAGCGGAACTTGCAAAATCGCAGGGCTGCGACCACATCATCATGGCGGATGATGACGTCCCGGCGCGGGTTCGCGAACTTACCGGTGGCCAGGGTGTTGCCGCGGTATACGATTCAGTGGGCAAAGACACATTCTTCGCGTCACTCGACTCACTGCGGCCACACGGCATTATGGTGACGTTCGGTAACGCGTCCGGACCTGTCGAACCGTTCGCGCCAGCAGAACTTGCAAAACGCGGCTCTCTGTACGTCACGCGACCGATTCTTTACGACTTTATCGTTACGCGGGAAGAACTCCTGATCGCCTGCAATGAGTTGTTCGAGTTTATCGGCAGTAACGGCGTCAGCGTGCATATCGGCCAGACGTACGCGCTCAAAGACGCGGCGCAAGCGCATCGGGACATTGCGGCGCGCAAAACGACGGGTTCAACTATTCTTCTACCGTAGAGCTGGTCGCGCGCTCTGTCTCTTCAACGTGATGCAGCAGGTCCGTGTAACGAGTATTGCCGCGCAAGCGCGCAAGATCTTCGTCGTTACGCATCCAGGCTGAGCTGACCGCACCTATCTCAACGGCGCGTTCGAGATATTCGAGCGCTTCTTCATCCTCGCCCAAAGTCGCCAGATTGCAGGCCACGTTGTAGAAAACGACGGGATCGTCCGGCGCAATCTCAATAGCGCGTCGCAACCAGCGCTTCCCCTTGTCCACGTCGCCCAGGACGATCAGCGTGCCTGCGCCAAGATGATAAGCACGCGCGTCGTCAGGATGCCATTCGAGATGCTTGTTGATGACCGCAACCGCCTCGCGCGCTTCCAAAACAGCATCGTCCAGACGCCCGATTCCGCGCAATATCTGTATTCTCAAGCAACGTGATTGATAATCCGCAGGATCCGCCTTGGCCGCCTGTTGAAACAACTCGGCTGCCGATTCGATATTGCCGCGATGGAACTGCGTTCGCGCATAGTAGTAGTACGCCTCGAACAGACTGGGATTCAACTCGATGGCTGTCTTGAACTCCGACTCTGCCGATTCGAAGTCCTCACAGACAAGCAGTGCGAGCCCGCGAGACGCATGCGCCTCAGCAAGGTCGGGGCTCAACTCGAGTGCTCGTTTGCTTGCGTCGGCGGCTTCCGCGCGATAGTTGGCTTGCGGGTCCACATACATCACCAGAAACGAGAAACAATCGGCGTAGCCCGCCCAGGCGAGCGCAAACTCCGGGTCGATCTCAATGGCCTGGTTAAACATCTGCCGTGCGTGCTCGATGTCCGTCTTGCGAAAACGTTTGAAGAACTGCCGCCCACGAAGATAGTACTCATAGGCTGTCACATCCTTGGTTGAGGTCGTGCTGATGGACGACTGTTCGCTCGGTGTAAGTGTCTCCAACAAAGACTCCGCGATGCACGTCGCTATATCGTCCTGAATCGCGAAGACGTCTTTCGTCTCCTCATCGAAGCTCTTGGACCAGAGGTGGTAACCGTCTGATGCTTTGACGAGCTGCGCGGTCACGCGCAGCCGGTTATCAGACTTTCGTACACTTCCTTCCAGGATCGTCTTGACACCAAGTTCCTTGCCGATTCGTCGTACATCTGCAGCACCTGCTTGGTATTGGAACGACGATGACCGTGCCGCGACATTCAGTTGCCGTATCTTCGTAAGTGCGTTGAGTATCTCTTCTGCAACTCCTTCGCAGAAATAACCCTGGTCTTTCTCGGGACTCATGTCCGCGAATGGCAACACCGCTATCGACGGCGCGTTATTTGTTGTCAGTGCAAAATCTGGCGTCGACGCGTCGCGTCGAATACCGGCTGGTGAAATATCGAATGCCCAGGCAAGAACGATGGCCACTGGAAATCCTGTGACCACAAGTGCGATCAGTGCCACCATCACCCAGTCTGGCAAACCCAAAGGGCCAAACGTGATTTCGCCGATTTGCAACAGAATGAAGCCTACAACGGCATAGGCCGCAATGACGGGATAAACCTTGCGGCGGATTAATTCCGTGGACAGCCAGGACCACGAATGAGACGAGGGCTTCTTCATTTGAGAGGCAGCGCAATGTCGGCCTTGATCTCCTTGAGGACGATATTCGATCGCACTTGCGACACACCAGGCAGGCGGAAGATAAAATCGTCGAGGAACACATTGTAGGCGTCGATATCCTCGACAACCACTCGCAGGTGAAAATCCGCCTCACCACTCGTCGCGAAACATTCCAGTACTTCGGGGTGCCGCAGCACCTCGCGAACGAAATGGTCGACATGCGTTTGCTCATGGCGCGCCAGCGATACGTGCACTATTGAAGCCAGACCGAAACCGGCTTTCTTCGGATTCACTATGACAGCGTAGCGATCAATGATGCCCTCTTGTTCGAGAGACTTTACACGGCGCCAGACGGCGGAACTCGACATGCCGACCTTGTCCGCCAGTTCCTGCATCGTCAGCCGGCTGTCTCGCTGCAGTTCGGCCAGGATGCACCGATCATTCTTCGAAAGCATCGCTGTTTCCTTGATCTCAAAATATCGAGATACTTTGCCATATATTAGGCATTTTTGAGATGTTTTTTCGTAATAGGACCTAAAAACGGAACGATCAGGGACCTGCTCACGCGCGTTATCTGCGACACTGTGATCTTTCCCGCACGTTCGGAGTACTGATGGCGCGCCCGGCCTCTTCACTGCATCATCCTGCTTACCCGCTCGACAACTACGAACTCCTCGACCGCTATCGGCGCGAGTCGGGCCGCGTCTTTCTGACCGGCACCCAGGCGCTGGTGCGCATACCGTTGATGCAGCGCGCGATGGACCGCGCCGCCGGGCTAAATACGGCCGGTTTTGTCAGCGGCTATCGGGGCTCGCCACTAGGCGCCTACGACCAGGAGTTGTGGCGCGCCAAGCAGTTTCTCGAGGAAGACAACATCGAATTTCTGCCGGCCGTGAACGAGGACCTCGCGGCGACGGCCATACTCGGCGCACAGCAGGTCGAGACGGATCCGCACAAGACCGTCGATGGCGTGTTCGGCATCTGGTACGGCAAAGGACCGGGCGTCGATCGCGCCGGCGATGCGCTCAAACATGGCAATGCCTACGGCAGTTCACCGAGAGGCGGGGTACTCGTTGTCGCCGGCGACGATCATGGCTGCGTCTCGTCATCGATGCCGCATCAGTCCGACGTTGCGTTCCTGACATTCGTCATGCCACACCTGAATCCGGCCAACGTTGCCGAGTATCTCGAATTCGGTTTGTACGGCATCGCACTGTCGCGCTTTTCGGGAATGTGGGTCGGCTTCAAGGCAATCTCCGAAACCGTGGAGTCGGCAATGTCGCTTGAGTTGCCGCCGTATCCGCAGTTTGTCATTCCCGAATTCGACACCCCGCCAGGCGGCCTGCACTACCGCTGGCCCGACTTTCCGGGGCCGCAGATCGAAGAGCGCCTCGAAGCCAAGAAAGCTGCAACGCTCGCATTCGCGGCCGCGAATCCAATCGATCGCAAAATATTCAACATACGCGATGCGCGTTACGGCATTGTCACGACGGGTAAAGCTCACCTCGACCTGATGGAGGCTCTGCGTCTGCTTGGCATCGACAGAAAAGAAGCGCAGCGCATTGGTCTGGATGTGTACAAAGTCGGCATGGTCTGGCCGCTCGAACACGATGGCGCCCTCGAATTCGTGCGGGGCAAACACGAAGTGCTCGTCATCGAGGAGAAACGCGGCATCATCGAAAGCCAGTTCAAGGAGTATTTCTATGACTACCCGGGCCGCAAGCCGAAGCGACTGGTCGGTAAAGAAGATGGGAACGGCGCGCGGCTCGTGCCCTGGGTCGGCGAACTCTCGCCTATCCAGCTGACGCAGATTCTGGCCCGGCGGCTCGACGGCGAGTTTATCGGCCTCAACCTGAAAGAGCGCGCCGACAGACTCCTCAATGATGGTTCGAACGTGATCCGGGTAGAAGGCGCGACACGCATGCCCTACTTCTGCTCCGGCTGTCCGCACAATACGTCTACGCGCTTACCGGAAGGCTCGAGTGGATTGGCCGGCATCGGCTGCCACTTCATGGCCAACTGGATGGACCGCGACACCGAGGGTCTGATCCAGATGGGTGGCGAAGGTGTCAACTGGATAACGCGCTCGAAATTCAATGGCAACCGGCATATTTTCCAGAACCTCGGCGACGGAACCTTCTACCACTCGGGTTCGATGGCAATACGCCAGGCTGTCGCTGCAGGCACGAACATCACTTTCAAGATTCTGTTTAACGATGCCGTCGCCATGACGGGCGGACAACCCGTCGATGGTCCGGTCTCCGTGCCGTCAGTTGCGCACTCGGTTCGCGCCGAGGGTATCGATCGAATCGCATTGCTTTCCGATGAGCCGGAGCAGTTCGACCCGCGGGACTTTCCGCGAGGCACGACGATCAGTCACCGGCGCGATCTCGATCCGGTACAGCGCGAACTTCGCGAAATCCCTGGCGTGACCGTGCTGATTTATGCGCAAACCTGTGCGACGGAAAAGCGGCGGCGACGCAAACGAGGGTTACTCGAAGACCCGAAGAAATTCGTCGTTATCAACGACCTGGTTTGCGAGGGCTGCGGCGACT
>JAOTUB010000168.1 GCA_029864095.1 Gammaproteobacteria bacterium
GGGTTCCAATGGATCCGGGGAGCCTTTCCAGGGCTCGTCAAAAGCCTCGAACACGAATGTGAGAATCTTTTCATCGGTCGTCCATTCGAGCAGTTCTTCGTAGTACTGTGCCTGGAGTTCCTCGGATGCATTATGCGGTTCGATGCCGCGACCGTTGGAAGCGGTTGTCCAACCGGCCTCGGTGATCACCACGGGTTTGCCAGGATAGTGATTCACCACTGAATGGTAGTTCTGCATTGTGTATTCAAGCGCATCGTGAACGGAGCGGTATTCCCAGGCGGGGTAGGTGTGAATCGAAATAACATCGAGTACGTCCGCTAACGGTTCCAGCTTATAGGTCCAGGGAACGTAATTCTCGCAAAACGTAATCGGTTGTTTGATCGCGCTCTTCATTTTGAGTACGTGCGCGACGAGGCTGTCGACCGGCACCATGTGATCGGTCCACTCCACGCTGGCCTCGTTGCCAACCGAAACACAGAACACGATCTCCGCATAGCGATTCGACAGGGCAATCGCTTTTTCGATCTGTTCGCTGTTGGCCCGGCGATTTGCATCAAGCGCTTCATCGCTGAAGTCAGCGCCCCACGGGCAGTGCGGGTTGCTCATTTCGGCCGCCATGTCCACACCCAGCATGACCTTGAAATGCAGGTCCTCGTTGGCAATGACTTCGAGCACTGTTTCGGCGTGCGGCGTGCAGTCATACAGCCTCAGGTATTGCCAGTTCTTGGCCAGGATCAGAAGGTCGTCCTTGATCTCTGCATACGACGGATACTTGATGCCAGGGCACTGGCCCTCTCGATAGCCGGAGTAGCAGATTGCGTTGCCGTAATCCAAATGCATTTTGAGCTCTTCAAACATATTTCGGGTTCCCGTCCTTGTCCCACAATCCCCAATAAGCGCCGACGTCGCCTTCGGCATCCACTTTCCAGGTTTCGTCAAACGACGAGAACCAGAAAACCTCGACCTCGTCTTCTTCGGCCCACAGGTGGGTGTCGACGAAGTACTTGATCGCGTTCTCGAAGGACGGCACTGCGCCACCCTCGGCGGTGCCGATGTTCGGCCAGCCGGTCTCGCTGACAATCACCTTCTTGCCGTTCGCCACGTTGACGGCCAGGCGATACATCTCTTTCATGTAGAGCAGGGCGTAATCGGCCTGACAGCCCTCCCAAAAGGGATAGCAGTTGGCGAGGATGACGTCACAGGCTTCTGTCACACGCGGGTGCACGGCAAATTCGAAGTACGCGTCGACGTAACCGACGGGCACACCAGATACAGCGTCCTTCGCGCGATTGACGTAGTCAATCAGTTCGTCTTCGCTCAGGTCGCCACGCAACAACACCTCGTTACCGACGCCGAGGATGTCCACGTAACCGGAATTCGCGAGCTCGATGGCATTGGCGAGTTCGATCTCGTTCTGTTCCCTGTTGCCGTCGAGCCAGACACCGACCATCGTCCCGAGCCCTGCTTCCTTGGCGATAGCCGGAATCAACTCATTTCCCTCGCTGCAGGAAAAGGTTCGAATCCAGTGCGTATTATCCTGGATGAATGCTAGCCGTTCACGGATCTGCGCCTCGCCGATCTGTGTTCCCGGCCCCTGGCCCTCAACGTAGGGACTGAACGAGATGCCGTGGATCTTCTCGTCAAGAATCTCTTTGACGAGTCGTCGAAGTTCCTCTTCGGACAGGACAGCAACATTGATCCCGGCAAGGTTTGTTTGCCTGCGATGTAGTACTCCCATGGGGCGTTCCTCGGTTGGTTATTCGGTAAACAAGCCGTCTGGACTGATCGTCACGGCTATTTGCCGGATGCGGCCGCTGCGTTGAAATAGCTCGGCGCTTTCTTCTGCGGGCAGTTCAAGCTTCTCAAAAACCTGTTGCTCGCCATCGGCGTGGGTGACCACCAGGCTTGGCACGGCATCGAGCCGGTAAACGATAGGCACCTGGCACCAGGTGAAGGCCAGCCCGGCCGCCGGCACGCTCAGGTTCTGCCAGTCGCCATCGACATCGAGATAACGGAATGGCCTCGGGTCCGAAATGAACTCACGGGCGCGCAGAAGATCGGGTTGGAAGCGCACGGCGCCGCCACTAACGCGCACGCCGAGTTCGCCAAAGCGAGACAGCACTTCTTCCTTGACCTGTCCGGTCATGCCCGGCTGCTGCGCGCCCGCGTGCCCGGGCGTGTGGGAGTAGGCATCCGTCGGAAATGCGCCGAATTCGGCCGGCGATTTGTTAAAGCCGATGCCCGCGCGCACGCGGTAGTACAAACTGCCAAGCTGGCGGCAAGTTGTCTCATCGGCACCCTGTTCCAGCGCCGCAAAGTAGTTCTCCTGTACGGCCAGCAGCAATTTCGACACCATGTGCCAGTAAACGCAGCCCAGGCCCTCGAAGCCGAACATCGTGCCCGATCGACCGGTGAACGCCTGGTGATGGAACACGGTCTCGTACAGCTTCTGCAGGGGCTTACGTGATGCTTCGACGTCGTTGTCATACGCCACCCGCAGCAAATCCAGCTCCGCATTCAGGTCGCCGACGTTGGCGAAATCTGCATTGAATCGATAGCTACCCTCTGCGTCGCGTACTACAACGCGTTCGTCCCCGTCGGCCTGCATTCGCCGCAGCAGCGGAATCGCCTCGATCTTTTCGGCAGGGATTCGATTCTTGTCCAGAAAACCGGGCAACTCCCGATCCGGATAGAGCATGAACGAGTCTTGATCCGGGCGATACACGCTGCTCGCGAACAGCGCTTCAACAACCGCTATTGCTTTATCAGGAGCGATGGCTCCGGCGCTAAGGGCAGCGACCTGACCTTCGAGCATCGGGTACAGCGTGTCCGTCTCCAGGGCCTCGCCATGCAGATCCAGCAAGTTGTAGGCGTGAAAAAGTCCATCGTCGCGCTGGTTGGTGCCGATGCTGTGATCGATCGCTGCCAGGGCATCGTCGAGCATGGCCATGATGTCGCCCAACGGCTGTGTTTTCTTTCCGGAGAACGACTCTTGCTGATAAACGTTTTGTCGATATCGGCTCGCCGCCTGGCCAAGTTCCACGAGCGACTCGAATCGCTGCGTCGGAGTCACGGCTTGTTCGCCCAGCAGCGGACGAACCTTGGTCAGCGCTGTGGCTGTATCACTTAGCCACTGGCTCACTTCATTGGAGAGCGTGATTGTCGTTGACTCGCCTGCCAGCAATTGCTGCAGGAATGTGACGTAGCGGCGCAGGTAATACAAAGTGACCATCGACAATCCGTGGCCAACCAGCGCATTGTTGGCGTCATTCCACTCCGGACGCTGGGTGTTCATCCAGATGCCGCCGTCTATCACCAGGTTGCCCAGCTTGCTTAAGAGAGGCACCAGCAGTTTCTCGAGCAGCGTAACCTGGTATACGTCACCACTGGCATCCATGACCAGCTTGCCATCCGCACCGTTGGCAGCGACGCGACGCTCGATTCGCTCTGCCAGGGCCTCGTCGAAGTCCACCGTTGCCTTGGGGTTCTCGAGCAGGGCCTCGAATGGCCTGATTCGGTAAGGCACGTTGGCGTAGCAGAAGACCGGCTGATGCAGAAGCTCGCCCAGGTGCGCCGGATGGAACTGCCTCGACAGCTCCAGCAGTTTCTGCAGATAAATGATCTGATGATCGCCCCAATAGCCGATATAGCTCCACGGATCATCCGGCTCCTCCACTTCCCAATCGATTCCTTCTTTGGTGATCCGGTAGGGGTTGTAGCCATCCATCGTAGAGGCATTAACAAATTTGGCGATGATGTTCTCGACGAACTCGGGATAACTGAATGCCAGTGCCTCCCAGTTCTGGAAAATGTCGCGCCAGTTACCTTCGTAAGAAAGCAGGCGGTTGCCATAGTCGTCATGCAGTTTGATTGCAAACTGATTCCAGGGGCGACTCGGGTCACCGTGACGGCGGCCGAACCGGATCGGCAGGTACTCCTGACAGAGGCGTTCCAGCTGAGGGTCATCCTGTTGCTTGACGGCTGCCAGCAGCTCGGCAAATTTCAGCTTGTCGGGCAAGCCGTGCAACAGACCCTTGCTTCGCTCAAACACGTCTCGATTGAACTGCTCGATAGTGCAAAGGAAATCCCACGAGGACACGTTGTACTGGTCATCGAAGATCCCGCCGCGCAGGATATTGAATAGGGCATTGGCGTAATGATGTACCGAGACGTTTTCCTCGGCCGTCGCCTGGAAGGCGTCTCCGCTGGCCATGATGCGCGCGAGCTCGTCGGAACCTCTCTTGACAGAGCGATCGATCGCTTTGGCGACCTCGTGGGGCTTGCTGAGCTGCTTGCGCAACCCGACTACCTGGCTCTGGCTTTGCTCGATATCTGCAACGATTTGCCAGTGCTGCGACGCCTTCGGTGCCAGATCCATTCCCGTACTCACCAGGTAAGCTCCGCGGATACCGCGTTTGTGGACTTCCTGTTGCAGCGGTTTGCCTTCACGGAAGTCGTCGAGTTGCTCCGACGAAATGAGGGTTTTCTGTTTTTCGAGCCCCAGACAAAAAACCGTGTTTGCCTTGAGGGATTCGCAGGGCTCAGCCCGGTCCGTTATTCCCGAGTACAGCGTGAAATACGCGAGTCCGGTCTTCTCGTCGAGCTCGGTCCACTTGTATGCATCCACCAGGTTGCTGGTATTCGTTTGTGCGAACCTCGGTGTGCCGGCCGGCAGAATGTTCTGCAGGCCATCGACCAGTTCGATGTTCACGCTTTGCTCGCTCAAGTTCCGCAGTTCGCATTGCCGGGCGAATCCGTAGGTGTCACTGCTTGCCCAGCTGTAACGGAACGCTAACTGCAGGTCATGGTTAATTTCCTCGAAGAGGAGTTTGTTGCCCAATACATGCTTGTATAAATGGCGGCTGATCGCGTTGTGCCCATCGTGTTCCCGGTTAAAGGGCTCCCAATTACGCTGCCCTCCGCCAGCATTGAGCCGCAGCAAGGTCTTGCTACCGGTATGGGCACTGCTATCGTGGATCTTGTCGACTGTAATGTAAGGAAACAGCGCCGTTTCCGGGGATACCCGGCCGGCGGTCAGCCCTCCGGTGGACGAGACAAATAGCCAGTGATCGACGTTGGAAATAACGCTGATGAAAAACGGCGCCATTTTGTCGACGTTGCGGATCGCGTAATAACGCTCCCCGCGAACGTCGATGAATTCGCCGCTCACCTTGCCGTCTTCCAAAGCCGCAGAACCCGCGGCCATTTTACTGTCCGCCACGCTACTCATCGAGCACCAGCGCGCCGAACAGGCCGGCATCTTTATAGCCGCGGTCCTTCGGCCCGGAGAGAACAACTTCCGAGCCGATGAAATTCTCGCGAAACTCGCTGCCGTCATTATCGCAGTAAGCAACCATCAAGCCCATTACCTTTCCGGCTGAAAGTTTCACCGGTACGTTGTTGTCTGAGTCGTCCTCGTATGCGTCAGTATAGATGTCGATTGCAAGTTCCCAGACGATCTTGTTTCCCTTTTGCTTCCAGCGGCTTTCCACGTGATGAGAATAGTCATGTGGTTTCCCGTCCGTGCCGAAGTCGATGGCCTGGTTATCCAGCGACAGGTGATAGGCGAACGCATTGTGGTTATACCAATGCTCGCCGCCTGAAAAATCCTCGTCGAGAAATATTTCCCAACAGTCGTCATCCCAATACAGGACCAGGGGATCGCGGTGCGTATCGATCAGGACGTCGTCAACGAACTCGCCGAGGATGTATAACTTGTCCTCGGTCCAGACAACTTTATAACGTCCCTCGAAATCGTCACTGGAGTATTCAGGTCCCAGCCAGCGCGCGGTGAGTTCCTGCCAGCGAGCTCGCTCCCAGACAGCCTCGTCGGCAACGCCGTCTACGACCGGGGCGACCTGCGCCCTCGGGGCACGGTATTCCGTGCGGCCCTCATAGTGAGCGGCATCCGGCAGAGCCGGTGTTGCAGCCAAAGCAAGTAGGATTGTCGCGGTCCGCAAACGGCTTGCTTGTTCGATCATGTCCTTCCCCGTGCCAGCGCGATCGGTGTTGCGCAACTGACTGTTTCCAATTGTTCTCAAGCGAGCGAAGTCACGCCCTTAAAACTATAAAAAACAAATACTTATGATATTATCAAGCGCGCGCTATCGTCCCGAGAATCATTATTCTATTTGTAATTGACAGCGCTGTCATCAATAATTATAGCAGACGCTGGCGGCATCAGTAGCCCTAATATCGGGCGTACGGCGCGCCTCGGCGGCCGATCGATGCCGCCATCGAAACCATGGCTACCACGTACGTCGCGTAGCGTCCGGGAGGGGCAAGAACAATGATAAGAAAGAAACTGACCTGTGTGGTCGTGGCCGTGTCTTGCATGATGATTAGTGCGTGTGGGTCCGAACGCACGGAGGCTGAAAACGCCGCGACGGATCTCGTCTGGGCTGTCAATATCGGTGGCCCGGCTTACGTGGGTATCGATGGCACCCGATATGAAGCCGAAGGGTCGGTTCGTGGCGGTACTGTTGGCAAGTTGGACATCGTAAAGGGATCGCAGGACGCATTTCTTTACGAAGGTTATCGCGAAGGCGATGTCGAGGTTGCACGTGCGATTGCCGACGG
>JAOTUB010000038.1 GCA_029864095.1 Gammaproteobacteria bacterium
GCCTCTTTTAATCTTGACTAGGTTAGGACACAACATCTTGTGTCCAATCTAGAAGGGAAAAGAGGCCATTTCTGGTACTCGCCGCGTGAAAACGCACGCGCGGTGGGCGGGTCGCTGTTCCTCTGGCAAAAGTGGGTCAAAAGAAATGGGTCTCCGCGAGGAGTCAGATCGGGGTCTCCAAAACGGAGAAAGGGGAGAAGAAAAGGCAATGAAGTCTGCCGTTCATCTGGATGCGCACGCGGTCACGGACATAGAATTTCAGGCAGCGTCACTCGATATTTGGGATGCGAAATATCGGCTAGCGGCCAAAGACGGTCACAAGATCGACGCGACAATAGACGACACATACAAACGTGTTGCGCGCGCACTTGCGAGCGTTGAAGTCGAATCCAAGCGCGACGATTTTTATGAGCAGTTCCTGTGGGCATTACGTAGCGGCGCGATTCCAGCAGGCCGCATCATGTCGAATGCCGGAGCCCGGGAGCACAAGCCCGCTACATCGACGATCAACTGTACCGTCTCGGGTACGGTCGGCGACTCGATGGACAACATTCTTAATAAGGTGCACGAGGCTGGGCTGACGTTGAAAGCGGGCTGCGGTATCGGCTATGAGTTTTCGACGCTGCGGCCAAAAGGGGCCTATGTATCAGGCGCCGGCGCGTACACGTCGGGACCGCTGTCGTTCATGGATATTTACGACAAGATGTGTTTCACGGTGTCCTCGGCGGGTGGCCGCCGTGGCGCACAGATGGGTACCTTCGACGTTGGCCACCCGGACGTCATGGAGTTCATCCGCGCCAAGCGCGAGGCTGGTCGCTTGCGGCAGTTCAATCTGTCCCTGCTGGTCACAGACGAATTCATGCAAGCCGTGATTAACGAAGATGACTGGAGTCTCGCATTTCCAGTCTCGCAAAAGGAGGTCGATGAGGAGGAACTCGATCTCAACGATACGAGCCAGTTCGTTTGGCGCGAGTGGCCGGAGCCGGGCAATTACGTCACCAACGCAGAGGGACTGGTCGGCTGCAAGATATACAAAGTGCTTCCAGCTCGGCGTGTATGGGATCTGATCATGGCCTCGACCTACGATTTCGCAGAGCCAGGGTTTGTGTTGATCGATAAGGTCAACGAGATGAACAACAACTGGTTCGACGAGAACATTCGTGCGACCAACCCATGCGGCGAGCAGCCGCTGCCGCCCTACGGATCATGCCTCCTGGGTTCGGTCAATCTGACGCGCTTCGTGGTTGACCCGTTTACGGACAAGGCATGTTTCGACTGGGACGCGTTCCGCAAGGTCGTGAAGATATTCACACGTATGCTCGACAACGTTGTCGAAATCAATGGCCTACCGCTGCCGCAGCAGCGCAACGAGATTCAAAGAAAACGGCGCCATGGCATGGGCTTTCTGGGCCTCGGGTCGACGATTACGATGATGCGCATGAAGTACGGCGACGCCAAGGCCGTCGCGTTCACCGAAGAGGTGGCTCGACAATTGGCTCTTGCCGGCTGGGAAGAAGCACTGGAACTTGCCAGGGAGAAGGGTCCGGCGCCGATCATGACCGAGCAGTTCGAGGTCACCGAGCAAATGCTGAGGAAACGCCCCGAGATGAAGGCGGACGGCTATCAGGTTGGCGACAAGGTGCCTGGCCGCATCCTGCATGCGCGCTACAGCCGCTACATGCAGAGAGTGGCTTGCGAGGCGCCCAAGCTTGTCGAAAAGCTGGCCGAAACCGGCGCGCGGTTTACGCACCACAGCTCTATTGCGCCAACAGGCACGATTTCGCTGTCGCTAGCAAACAATGCCAGCAACGGAATTGAGCCAAGTTTTGCGCATCATTACTTCCGCAATGTGATTCGGCAGGGCAAGAAGACCAAGGAAAAGGTGGACGTATATTCCTTCGAGCTGCTGGCGTATCGCGAATTGGTCGACAAGGAGGCGATGCCAAACGCTGGCGGAGACGAAATGGTTGGTAACAGCCTGCCTGACTATTTCATTACGGCAGAGGATGTATCGCCGAAAGCGCATGTCGATATTCAGGCGGCGGCGCAAAAGTGGGTTGACTCGTCGATATCGAAGACGGCGAACGTGCCAACGGACTATCCGTACGAGGAATTCAAGGGTATCTATTTGTACGCCTACGAGCAGGGGCTAAAAGGCTGCACGACGTTCCGCTTCAATCCGGAGGCGTTCCAGGGCGTTCTCGTCAAAGAGAAAGACCTGAAGAACACGGTCTATAAGTTTGAGCTCGAAGACGGCTCAACGGTAGAGCTCAAGGGTGATGAAGAGATCGAATACGACGGCGAGGTGCATACGGCCGCCAATTTGTTCGATGCTCTGAAAGAAGGTTACTACGGGAAATTTTGAGCACAGACATGATCAAGATAGACAAGAAAATTGTGGGTTACGACGTAGGGCGGTCCGAAGCTGAAGAAAAGACAACGCGGCCGGAGTTCAGGCGTGAAGGCGGTGGTGGAAATCGTGCTGAAGTCATCCGTATGCACGAGAAACTGGAGCGGCCGGAAGTTCTGATCGGTTCGACCTACAAGGTGAAAACGCCAATCTCCGATCACGCGATGTATGTGACCATTAACGATATCGTGCTAAATCAGGGTACCGAGCACGAAAAACGCCGACCGTTCGAGATCTTCATCAATTCGAAAAACCTGGACCACTATCAGTGGATTGTCGCGCTGACGCGCATTATCTCCGCCGTATTCCGCAAGGGCGGTGACGTTGCGTTCCTCGTCGACGAGTTGAAAGCGGTATTTGATCCGCGCGGCGGCTATTGGCAGCCTGGTGGCAAGTTCATGCCGTCGATCATTGCGGAGCTTGGCTACATTGTCGAGAAGCATCTCATTGCGATTGGCCTGCTTGTCGAGCCCGCGCTTGATGAAGGCCAGAAGCAGATGATCGCGGAAAAACGAGCAGAATTTGAAGAAGCGAGGAAACAACAGGACGCGTTTTCTGAGAACGATTATCCGGATGGTGCCCAGCTGTGCAGCAAGTGTAATACGACCGCAGTGATAATGATGGATGGTTGTCTGACGTGCCTGTCGTGCGGCGACTCCAAGTGCGGATAGCAGCCTACCCCCCGAATCAAGAGTCAAAGGCGAGTGTGAGACAAGGCTCTTGAGCAGTGCGCCTCCTATACAATTTGCTGGTTTACCTGCTACAGATTCCAGTCGCGGCGTATTGGCTGATTCGCAGCATTATCAACAGCCGCTACAAGGACCGGATCGGACAGCGATTCGGGATCGGCTATCCGAAGCTCGATAGGTCTATCTGGATTCATGCTGTTTCGGTTGGCGAGGTGCAGGCGTCGATTCCGCTGATTCGTTCGATAGAAGAGCGCTTTCCTGGCCACCGCATTTTGATTTCCACCGGGACGCCCACGGGTGCTGAGCGGGTACAGGCAACGTTCGGCGACACCGTCAGCCACTGCTATATTCCGCTCGAAATGCCGATCGCCGTGGACCGTTTCTTTGCCTCCGTCAATCCGGAACTGGCGCTAATCATGGAAACTGAGATATGGCCGAATCTGTATAAGGGCTGCGGCACACGCGACATTCCGTTGGTTCTGGTCAGTGCGAGGATTTCGCCACGCTCCGTCACCAGTTACCGCCGATTCCTGCCGCTGTTTCGTGAGACTCTCTCGCACGGAATCATCATCGCCGCACAAAGCGAGGCCGATGCGGAGCGTTTTCGGATGCTCGGCGCCAGTCCGGCACGTACACGGGTCACCGGGAATATCAAATTCGACATTGAATTGCCACCGGAACTGACACAGGACGGCAAAGAGCTTCGGCAGAAGATATTTGGCGAGCGTCCGGTCTGGGTCGCCGCGAGCACTCATGACCAGGAGGAGCAGCAGGTTCTCGCCGCGCACCGACTGTTGCTGCAGACATATCCAGACCTTCTTCTCGTATTGGTGCCGCGCCATCCGGAGCGCTTTGCCACCGTCAAGGACCTGGCCAGGAAATCACGGTTCCGCATTGTTGCGAGGACCGAGCAGCACGACTGCGACGCGGCGACGCAAGTCTTCGTGGGCGACACGATGGGCGAGCTACCGCTATTTTATGCCGCGAGCGACATCGCGTTCGTTGGCGGCAGTCTCGTGCCGGTCGGTGGTCATAATTTGCTCGAACCGGCGGCACTTGGCCTGCCGGTGATAAGCGGACCCTACGTGTACAACGCGCAGGATATTGCTGACATGTTCGTCGAGCTGGGTGCCTGTCACATCGTTAGTGACCCGCCGGAACTGGCCGCGGCCGTTGATGAGTTGCTCGCCGACGCGGGGAAGGCCGCCAAACGGGGCAAGAAAGGCCAGGAAATCGTGGAGCGTAACCGTGGTGCCTTGAGCCAGTTACTCGGGTTGCTCGATCCGCTGATCGACAAAGAAAACCTGAAGCGGTCGAAGGGCTAGCTAGAAGAAGTTGCCGCTTCCTCGGCGAATACTTGCTCAGGAGTCTTACGTTCCTTGAGCCACTGATCGATTTCTTCGAGATCCTGAATCTGCAAAGTACCGGCGGCCTGCTTGAGTCGCAGCACGTTCATCAGGTAATCGTATCGGGCCTGGTAAAAGAGCGTAATCGATCGGTACAGTGCGAACTGCGAGTCCAGTACGTCCACGATGGTGCGGGTGCCTACCTCGAATCCGGCTTGTGTGGCTTCTAGCGCCGTGCGGCTGGATTTGACTGCCTGCTGCAGAGCCTCTACACGACTCTTTTCCGACAGAACGCCAAGATACGCATCGCGTGTCTGTCGCTCGGTCTCGCGGGTTACGCGCTGGAGTTGTTCAAGAGCTGCGCGGTGCAGATATACAGCCTCGCGAACTCGTGACGACGTTGTGCCCCCGGAAAACAGCGGTACGCTGAATTGAATGGAGATGCTGTCGCGTCTGTTAGTGGTATCGGTGGGCGCAAAAATCTCGCTTATGCCGGTCAAGTCATTGGGATCGGGAATGAGCAAATCAGAATCCGAATCATAGTCACTCGTCGTTGCGACCAAGTCGATTGTCGGGTAGTGGCCGTTACGGCGAAATGAAATGTCGTCCCGCGCAAGCTTCTCATCGAGTCGGCTCGATACCAGCAGCAGGTTCTGGCTCAGCGCCAGATCCACCCAGTCTTTCTCGCTGGAAGGATTGGGCGTGCGCATCGGGAATTCGTCGCCCGGCGCCGACAGCGCGCTAACGTATTCGCCCGTGATTTCGCGCAAGAACTCGCGGCGCGTTGCAAGGTCTCTCTTGGCCTGAATTTCGTCGGCAACAGCCTGGTCATAAGCTGCCTGAGATTCCTGCACGTCGGTAATCGCAATCAGGCCAACTTCGAAGCGCTGTTTCGCCTGTTCCAGCTGACGTGCAATCGCTTGGCGGTTCGCATGCGTAGACGTCAGGCGGTCCTCCGCGGCGAGCACGTCGAAGTAAGTCTGTGCGACACGAACGACGAGGTCTTGTTGTGCGGCCTCGCGGTCCGCCTCGGCTTTGGCGACGAGCTTGTCAGCGCGACGAAGACCGACGATCTGGTCCCAGCGAAACAGAGTCTGCCGAAGCTGAAACTGCCAGGTCGTCGTGTCGTCCCTTGTCACTCTGTTGAAGGGGATCGTCGTAAGTACCAGTTCCGAATTCGGATCGTTAGGATCGCGCGGCACAAACTGCGGTTGCGTACTCACGCCGTCGTCGTCCCCTGATGTCCAATTGCCACTGAAATCGATCTGTGGCAACAGCACGCCTCGTGCCTGCGGTTCGGCCTCGAGCGCGGCCAACCTGCGCGCCTCGGCCTCGTGAATTCTCGGGTCGCTTTGCAGGGCCTGCTGATAGATCTCAAGCAATGACGCGGCCTGGCTCGAAACCGGTACCGCGAGCACCCCAAAAATGAGTAGGAAGGTATTGAAACTAAATGCTTTTTTCATTGTTTTGCATTCCGCAAGTTGGGCGGCCTCGCGCGAGCTTAAAGTGTTATGGTCAACTATATCACTAAATCAGTCAAGGCTAACCCATATTTATTCGACACAACAACACCTTAAGTGGTTTCGTCTCAAAACAAAAATTGTGGTGGCATGCTGCCATTAACGAGTGGCCTCAACCGGGTCTCGAATAGCGTCGTCGTCTGCCATTCGCTTTCACTCGTGCGGCGTACCAATCGAGCCTCCATGACCGGGGGTTCTCCAACGACAACGAACAGACGGCCTTCCGGTTTGAGCGCCATAACGAACCGCGGATCGAAATTCTGTATCGAGCCGGTAACCGCAATGGCATCGAACTGTTCCTCGGGCAGTTGTTGTGTCGCGTCCATTTTCACCAACTCAACGTTGTTGATGCCCGAGTCCGCAAGATTCACAGCGGCAGTCTTGAGGAAATCCTGATGAATGTCGACGCTGGTCACCCTGCTGGCCAGGCGGGCAAGACAAGCGGCGAGGAAACCGCTGCCCGTGCCAATTTCCAGCACGCTAGCCGCGGAGTCGGGTTCAAGCGCCTGCAGAACACGTCCCTCCAGCGTCGGCGTCATCATCGCCTGACCATGACCGATCGGAATTTCGGTATCGGCAAACGCGAGGTCCTCGAAGCCAGCCGGCACAAACTGCTCCCGCGGAACCTCTTTGAGCACATTCAGAGTGTCTGCGTCGAGTACGTCCCACGCGCGGACCTGTTGCTCGACCATCTGCTGGCGCGCAAAATCGGTATTCATCGTCATGCAATCCTTACTTGTTGAATCAAAAGCGAAAACTCATTCGTTTGTGCGCCGTTTTGCGGTCGTTGCGGGAGCCAGGCGACGACGGTTGCCGAATTATGGTGAATCGCCTCGGTGTGCCCTGGCTGCTGGGATATGCTTACGGAGCTTTGGTTTTGAGCTTCTCTGAACCCTCAAATCTACGGCGATGGAGATAGATATCGAGCCGCTAATAATAACAAATGATATTCCTACGGCATTCGACTAATTGGCAATGCGTGGCGCTTGCGGGCAGGCACCCGACGGCCGATATTGGGGTCTGAATGCCGCCCTTCGCCATCATCATCGCTCTTTCAGGCCTGCTGCTTCTGTCGGTCCTTGCCGGCATCATTCTATGGCTCGGCAACAGGCGCGCCGCGCGCCGCATGGCGACACTGAATCGGCAGATGCTGGACGCATCGAAAGACGCATCGGTGGGTCGCCGGCTGATAGTTCCCCGGGATCCTGACGCAGCGCAACTTGCGAGCACCATCAATCGCCTGTTCGACGCACTTGGCGAACGCGACGAGAAGATTCAGAGTCGCGACAGGCTGTTTACAGATTTTGCCAAGACCCTGCCGGAAATCGTGATTGTCCATGACGAAAAGATACTGCTGGCCAACGAGTCAGCAGCCGGTTTGATTGGGCTTGATTCCGCACAGTTGGTCGGGCGCGAAGTCGCAGATCTTGTGAAACCGGCCTACAGGGCACTGTTTCGCAACACGATGGCCAAACATCTCGCAGGCGAAAAAGTGCCACAACGCCTGGAAATACAGTTAATCAGTGGCAACGAGTCCGGTCTTTGGGTCGAAACGCAAAGTTCGACCATTGAGTTTCATGGCCGCCCGGCGATCCTCACTGTGGCCAGAGACGTCAGTTACCGAAAAAGCCTCGAAGTGTCGTTGAGTCGCAGCAAGCGTCAGGCGCAATACACGCTGGAATCAATTGCCGAAGGCGTTATAACGACCGACAACGAGGGTCGTGTCGACTACATGAATCTCGCGGCGGAGTCCTTGATCGGAGCGAGCCGCGATGATGCGATAGGCCACCGCATCGGCGAGCTGTTTACGCTTGTCGACGACGCGGACCGGCGACCTCTCGGTGATCCCGTTGATCGCTGCCTGACCATGCGGCGACGGGTGAATATGGGCCGGCATGCCGTCATGGTTACCTCGGACGGCGAGCAGGAGCATTCTGTTGAAATCACTGCTTCCCCGATTCGGGGGCCGGGCAGCAGTATTTCGGGAACCGTGGTCGTGTTTCACGATGTCGGTGAGCTTCGTGGCTTGACACGCCAGATGAGCTATCAGGCTACTCACGATGCATTGACCGGCTTGATCAACCGGCGCGAGTTCGAACGCCACCTCGACGAAGCGATGGATGCGGCCCATGCGGAAGAAGCGGTTCACATGTTGTTCTACATGGATCTCGATCGCTTCAAGGCCGTCAATGACAGCTGCGGTCACATGGCCGGGGACAACATGCTTCGCGAAGTCGCGAGCCTGATTAGAGAGCAGGTGCGCGACTCAGACTTTGTGGGCCGGCTCGGGGGAGATGAGTTTGGCGCACTGTTGATGGGCTGCCCGATTGATAAGGCGCGGCAGTTAGCGACGGACATTTGTAACGCGGTCGCAGATTATCGCTTCGTCTGGAAAGACAAGATCTTCAACATCGGGATTTCTATTGGCCTGGTGGAAATCAGCCACGTCAGTGGATCGTTGCAGGATGTAATGAGCGCTGCAGATTCCGCATGCTACGTCGCGAAGCAGCAGGGCAGGGGCAAAGTGCACGTCTATTCCGCGCGCGATGAGGCCATTGCCAGAGAGCGCGGTGATATCCAGTGGCTGCGTAAGCTGCAAACTGCGCTGCATGAAGATCAGTTTGAACTCGCAATACAGCCAATAATTGCGATGAGCGGCGGTGTCGAGTCCGGCCCCGCGGTAGAGGTATTGATCCGGCTTCCGGATGGCCGGGGACGCACGGCTAATACGGCCAAATTTCTTCGTCCAGCAGAACGGTATCAACTGATGCCGCAGATTGATCGCTGGGTCGTCAAGGCTGCGCTCGCGGCGATTTCGGGTGGAGAGATCAAGATTACGAGTGGCCGCAGCTGTGCGCTGAACCTGTCGGGCCAGACACTGGGCGACGAGGCCTTTCTTGGCTTTGTCGTCGAAGCGCTTGATCGCACCGGCGTTGCGCCGTCCTCTATCTGCTTCGAAGTCACAGAGTCAGCGATTCTGTCAAACGTCCAGTATGCGCAGCGCTTTATTGAAGTCCTGCATGGCATCGGCTGCGAGTTTTCCCTCGATGATTTTGGCAGCGGTCTTGGTTCATTCTCGAGCCTCAAGCACCTGCCGATCGATTACCTCAAGATCGATGGGACGTACACGCAAAACCTCCAGTCAGACGAGGTGAATCAGGAAATGGTCGCGGCAATGATCAAACTCGCCCGCACCATGCAATTTCGTATCATTGCCGAACAGGTTGAGCATCAGGCAGACTTCGATTGGCTGCGTAATAGCGGCGTCGATTTTGTGCAAGGTCATTTCATCGAGTCGCCTGCCTTACTCGGCAGCAGTCCGACTGGCACTTTCCGAATAATAAATCCGTAGCGTTGGCGCCTGCCCAGGGACCACGAAGGTCGTGGGCCGGAGGCGTGTCATCAGAAGTAAGCGCAGCGGAGCGAGCTCCCGTCAAGCGGGATCGAGACCTGAAGATGGCTCGCGTCACGTCCGCGCTTTGTTATCTTCAGAGCAATGGAACCATTAACAGCGCGACGATGTTGATGATCTTGATCAACGGGTTGATCGCTGGTCCGGCCGTATCCTTGTACGGATCGCCCACGGTGTCACCCGTGATCGCAGCTTTATGTGCGTCGGATCCCTTGCCACCGAAGTTGCCATCTTCGATGTATTTCTTGGCGTTGTCCCAGGCACCGCCACCTGCTGTCATCGAAATCGCGACGAACAGGCCGGTGATGATTGTTCCCAGCAGCAAACCACCAAGCGCTTTCGGCCCCAGCAGCAGGCCAACGGCCAGAGGCACGAGAATCGGCAGCAGTGAGGGAATAACCATCTCTTTGATTGCAGCTTTTGTCAGCAGATCAACTGCGCGGCTGTAATCGGGCTTGCCGGTGCCTTCCATAATGCCTTCTATTTCCCGAAACTGGCGGCGCACTTCGTTGACGACGGATCCCGCCGCGCGGCCGACAGCTTCCATCGCCATCGAACCGAACAAGTACGGCACGAGACCGCCAATGAACAGACCGATGATGACGAGATGATCATCGAGCTGGAATACCGCGTCGATACCCTCCAGCGACAGCGCGTTCGTGTAGTCGGCAAACAAAACGAGGGCCGCAAGGCCGGCTGAGCCGATCGCATAACCCTTCGTCACAGCCTTTGTCGTGTTGCCGACTGCGTCGAGTTGGTCCGTGATTTTGCGAACTTCGGGCGGTAGCTCCGACATTTCGGCGATGCCTCCAGCGTTGTCCGTTATTGGTCCAAACGCGTCCAGCGCAACGACCACACCGGTCATCGACAACATTGCGGTCGCGGCGATCGCAATGTTGTACAGGCCTGCGAGATTGTCACCGTCTGGCGCCAGCTGAAACGCACCCCAGATGCTCAGGCAGACTGCGAGTACGGGCAATGTGGTCGCTTTCATCGAAATGCCGAGACCCGCAATGATGTTGGTCGCGTCACCGGTAAGAGAGGCTTCTGCTATCGTCTTGACGGGTTTGAACTCGGTTCCCGTGTAGTACTCGGTAATCACAACCATCGCGGCGGTCAGGCCGAGACCGATTAACGATGAATAAAAGATACCGCTCGCGGCACCGCTGTGGCCCAGCATCATATCGGTGATGAAGTAAAACGCTATGCCCGCGAGGACGCCCGCGACGATCATGCCACGGTAAAGCGCGCCCATAATTTTGCCGCCCTGCGACGTCTTGACGAAGAACGTGCCAATAATCGACGCGACGATTGAGACCGCACCGAGAACGAGAGGGTAGACGACGGCTTCAGCGCCGTAGCTCGTTGCGACGAGACCCCCGAGCAGCATGGTCGCAATAATCGTTACCGCGTAGGTTTCGAACAAGTCGGCTGCCATGCCCGCGCAGTCTCCCACATTGTCGCCGACGTTATCGGCGATAACACCGGGATTGCGTGGATCATCTTCGGGAATACCGGCCTCGACCTTGCCAACGAGGTCCGCGCCGACGTCCGCGCCTTTGGTGAAGATGCCGCCGCCCAGTCGAGCGAAGATCGAGATCAACGAACCGCCAAAGGCCAGGCCGACCAGCGCGTGAATCGCGTGGTCACTCGTGAAGCCAAGTTTCAATAAGATCAGGAAATACCCGGCAACGCCGAGTAGGCCGAGCCCAACCACGAGCATGCCCGTGATCGCGCCGCCACGAAAAGCGATGTTCAGTGCGGGGTTGACACCCCTGGTGGCTGCTTCGGCCGTGCGTACGTTGGCACGAACCGAAACGTACATACCGATGTAACCGGCCAGCCCGGAGAAGACGGCGCCGATGCCGAAGCCGATCGCGGTCGCCCAATCGAGGGCGAAGCCCAGGATGATGAATAACGCGATACCGACCATACTGATCGTGAAGTATTGACGATTCATGTACGCCTTCGCGCCTTCCTGAATCGCTGCAGCGATTTCCTGCATACGAGCATTGCCGGCAGGCTGTTTGAGAATCCACTGTGTCGAGACGATCCCGAAGAGTATGGCGAGAGCGCCGGCACCGATCGAAAGCCCCAGGGCCATCTCATTTGAAAATACCGTCATTAGAAATCTCCTGACGTGAGCGTGCAGACCGAACGAAACCACCTACGCGGGCATGACTGCCGACATACGGGCTGCATTCGTTGTGATTTTCCCCAAAAGGATTGTTATTCCCGGCTGGGCCGGGCGCGAATCATACCACAAATTTTGTGTTTAGCCGCGGCTTCACCGATGCGTTTTTTAGCGAGACATAATTGGGTAAGCCATTGATATACGGGGGATAATCTTCACCCCGAATCAGTGGCTCCAAATATCGGCGAGCGGCTGCCGTGATCCCGAAGCCATCCTTGGTGATGAAGCGCCGCGGCAGCATCTTTTCCTTGTTGGCGATTCGACCCAGCGGTGCCGATTCGATGCGCCAGCGGTACGGTTTATCGGACACGCGTTTGATGACCGGCATGACGGCCGTTTTGCCCTGCAGCGCGAAGCGCACGGCCGCTGTGCCGACAGCATAGGCCTGTTCGACGTCGACGGCGGACGCAATATGCCGGGCCGAGCGTTGCAGATAGTCGGCCACGGCGTAGTGGTACTTGAGGCCGAGGTTGTCACGAACCATGGCAGCGACGACCGCAGCGACACCGCCAAGCTGAGCATGGCCAAATGCATCCCGAGTTCCGGCCTCGGCGAGAAATTTGCCGTTCGCATAGCTCGCACCTTCGCTCACGACAACAACACAGTACTCGTACTTGTTGACGCACTCTCGAACGCGTTTGAGAAATGCGCCTTTGTTGAACGGAATTTCGGGGAACAGGATAATGTGAGGCGCGTCTCCAGGCTTGCTGCCGGCCAGCCCGCCCGCGGCAGCGATCCAGCCCGCGTGCCGGCCCATCACTTCGAGGATGAAGACCTTGGTCGAAGTCTTTGCCATCGACAATACGTCGAGCGCTGCTTCTTTGGTCGAGACAGCGACGTATTTAGCAACCGAGCCAAATCCCGGACAGTTGTCGGTAACCGGCAGGTCATTGTCAACAGTCTTCGGCACGCCAAGGCAGGTGACTGGGAAGCCCATCCGCTTGCTGATCTGCGACACTTTGTGTGCCGTGTCCATCGAGTCGTTGCCGCCATTGTAGAAGAAATAGCCGATATCATGAGCACGAAAGACTTCAATCAGCCGCTCATACTCGGCCTGGTTCTCTTGAAGGCTCTTGAGCTTGTATCGAGCGGAGCCGAACGCGCCGCCCGGTGTATGCCTGAGTGCTGCGATGGTTTTCGCGCTCTCGCGATTCGTGTCGATCATGTCTTCAGTCAGCGCACCAATGATGCCATTGCGGCCCGCATAAACGTTGGCGATTTTTTTGCGGTGTTTGCGAGCGGTCTCGATAACGCCACAGGCGGTTGCATTAATGACTGCGGTTACGCCACCCGACTGGGCATAGAAGGCATTTCTGGCTGACATGATGAGAATTCCCAGGAAAGTCTGTGGTTGAAAGCGTGCGAGGATATCATTGATTGACCTTCAACCTCATTTTGGTCAGGATGAACTGATGTCGCCCAGCACACAGATTTGAGAGATCGACGAACCAAATCATCAAAGACCGAAGAGAGATAAACAATGCGAATTGTACTACTCGGGGCGCCCGGTTCCGGTAAGGGCACTCAGGCCAAGAAGCTGATGGCGGATAAGAATATCCCGCAAATTTCGACCGGCGATATGTTGCGTGAGGCGGTCGCAACCGGTACGAGATTCGGCCAGAAAGCGAAAACCATTATGGACGCGGGCGATCTGGTATCAGATGACATCATGCTGGGCATCATCAGCGAACGGCTGTCGCAAAGCGACGCAGCGGATGGATTCATACTCGACGGTTTTCCGCGCACCAAGACGCAGGCGCTCGACCTGGAAGAGCTTCTCGATCAGCTGGGCACACCGCTCGATGCGGCCGTGCTTATGGACGTCGATTTCGATGTCCTGATGAAACGCCTGACCGGTCGTCGAACCTGCTCGCTGACAGGCAAGCTGCTAAACGTGTACTCCTCGTCGCAGGAAGAATTGGATGAATGTACCAATGCCGGCGGCGAGTTGATCCAGCGTGAAGATGACAATGAAGAGACGATCGCCAACCGCCTTGATGTCTATCGCGCGCAGACTGAACCGCTCGTTGACTTTTATCGTAAGCGCGGCGGTCTCAGGACGGTCGATGCCGATGGCGCCATTGACGAGGTCTATGCAAGACTGCTTGAAGCGATCACTTAAAGCATCTGCGTCAGCTGGTCCCCGACCACGTTGCGGCGCCAGCCTTGCAGGACCTTTGATTCCTGGTCGCCGTCGAAAATGATGGCGGAGAGGTCGCGTTTTGATGCCACGGTTTCCGCGGCAAGGCCAAGGTCTTCAGCGCGCTCGGCAACTAGCTTTTGCATCGATTTCAATAGAGCCTTCTGCGATTCGCTGGGGGCAGGCGGTGGGGCGTAGCCGTCTTCATCGGCGTCTGCGGCCATGATGGCTGCGATGATGTTTTGACCAGCGCGACGAATTACGCCGGCCGGCAGACCTTCGATTCTGCTTAGCTCGTCGAGACTGGTTGGCATTGCAGCGGCGACCTCGAGCAAGGAACTATCTTTTGCAATCCACTGCCGCGGGCGGTTCGCTCGCAGTGCTTCGGACTCCCGCCATGCGGCCAGCCTGGCAGCCGCAGCTCGGCGCTTGCCGCGCAGGTTTCTCGCGCCTTTCATACGATCGATGGCCAGGGCGGGGTCGATATCGTACAGAGCCGGGCTGAGCAGCTGCGCCGAGTCTTCTTCGGCCCACGCCAGTCGCCCCAACTCGTCCAGGCGTTCGGCAAGCAAGTCGTAGGCGGGCAGCAGGTACTCGACATCTTCGGCCGCGTAGTGCAGGTATTCAACAGATAGTGGTCGTCGTGACCAGTCCGCACGCGTATGCGATTTTGGCACATCGACATCAAACAGTTCCTTAACGAGATTCGCGTAGCCGAGCTGTGGCGCATAACCTAGGAGGCCCGCTGCTATTTGCGTGTCGAAAAGACTTGTTGGCATTCGTTTTGCGAGTTGATAGATAACCTCTATATCCTGGCGGCCCGAGTGCACGACCCAGGTTCTCGCCATGAGAATGTCCCAGAACGCGTCCATGTTATTGCCGGTCAAAGGGTCAATGCAGTAGATTTTTTCGCCGCAGGAAACCTGCACCAGACACAATTCCGCAAAAAAAGTCTTTTCGCGCATGAACTCCGTGTCGAGGCCGACGCGCTGATGCTCTTCAAGTTTGTCGCCTAATGAGTCGGGTCTTTCGACAAGGATGAATTCGGGCATTGGCTCGTCGGGGTCTGGTTTCGAATCCTCAGGTTAACATGCGATGATTGCACTTCCGAACCAAGGATGTTCCGCCAACGTGTTGCAACTAATCAGAACGCTGTTCGATATCGTACTGCTTCGCAAAGGACCCGAAGATATCCCGCGATCCTGGTTGCTGCTCGTTCTGATTCTGGCGCTGTGGCTGTTTTCGGCGCTGGCGGCGCTTGCGCTAATCGGGCAGTTTGACGAATCGGATTTTTTTTTGGGACTGTTCAGTGGGGTCATTGGGGTTTTGTGCTATGCGTCACTCGTCGTCGTCAGTGGTCGGCCCGAGCGACTGCTGCAGACAATCTCGGCCGTCATTGGTTGCGGCGCGCTCATCTCCGTAGTATTCGTTGCTGAGTATGTCCTGTTGTTGCCCTTTCTTGGCGAGGTCCCGACAGGACTGATCGCAAATCTTATCTTGCTCTGGTCCGTGCCTGTGGAAGGACATATCATTGCCCGCGCGATAGATCGCCACTGGTACATCGGCATTCTTATTGCCATCGCTGTTTTTGCCCTGCAGTACATTATCTACAGCGCTGTAACCGCAACGCCCTGAGAGCCACATGCATATACACATACTCGGAATCTGCGGGACCTTCATGGGCGGTGTGGCGGCGCTCGCGCGTGCGGCAGGCGTAAAAGTTTCCGGCTGCGACAGTGCCGTTTATCCGCCGATGAGCACCCAACTTAAAGAGCTCGGTGTGGATATCCACGAAGGCTTCGATGCCGCGCAACTCGATATTGCGCCCGATATGATCGTGGTTGGCAACGTCATGAGCCGCGGTGCCGAGGTCGTCGAGGCAATGCTTGACCGTGGCATGCCATATACGTCCGGCCCGCGATGGTTGGCGGACAACGTTTTGCGTGACCGGCACGTTCTGGCAGTGGCCGGCACGCATGGCAAAACGACGACAGCCGCCATGCTTGCGTGGATCCTGCATGATGCGGGACATGCAGCCGGCTACCTGATTGGCGGCATACCGACAAATTTCGGGGTGTCCGCGAGTTTCGGTGCTTCGAAGTACTTTGTAGTCGAAGCGGACGAATATGACACCGCGTTTTTCGACAAGCGCGCCAAGTTCGTGCACTACGGTCCGCGCACCCTTGTGCTTAATAACCTCGAGTTCGACCACGCGGATATCTACAAGGACATCGACGCTATCCAATGGCAGTTTCACCAGCTACTGCGCACGGTTCCAGCCAGCGGTCGGATCATCGTCAATGCGGCGGACAATAATTTGCACACGCTGATCGACATGGGATGCTGGACGCCGGTTGAGTCGTTCGCGTCTGACGGCGATGCGGACTGGACCGCAAGATTCATGGATGGGGCCGAGCGTCGCATCAGCATCGAAGACCCGAATGGCCTGTGTGGCGAAACGCGCTGGAATTTGGGTGGTCGTCACAATCTCGAAAATGCGCTGGCAGCAGTTGCTGCGGCTAAGTCGGCCGGCGTGACGCTGGAGCAGTCTCTGGACGCATTGTCACGCTTCGAGGGAGTCAAGCGCCGCATGGAACGCACGGCGACTGTGAGCAATATTGCGATTTACGATGACTTTGCCCATCATCCGACGGCAATTCGACGCACGATTGCGGCCACGAAGCGACGCTATCCGGGCCAGCGAATTATCGTTGCAATCGAGCCGCGCTCGAATACGATGAAGCTGGGTGTGCACAACGAAACACTTGCCGGCTCGCTCGAAGAGGCCGATCTCGTCTGGATGTATCGTCCTGCGGACATGGGTGCCGATTTCGACGCATCCCTCGAACCGCTGGGCGACCGGCTACGTCTGTTTGACGATTATGACAAGCTGGTTTCCGACATGTCGGGAAAAGTTCTGTCCGGTGATCAGGTGATCTTTATGAGCAACGGCGGTTTCGGCGCGTCTCGCCAGACGTTGACAGCCGTGCTGCAACGAACCCGGCGAGGCTAGATCGAAAACGACGTCTATACTTGAAAGACCAGCAGTACCGAGAGCTGATCATGAAAGTTCCCCTGTTTCCACTCAATACCGTGCTATTCCCGGGAGGACCCCTGCCGTTACGGATATTCGAGCAGCGCTACCTGGATATGATCAGCGGCTGCGTCAAAAATGACGCGCCTTTCGGCGTGCTTTTGATCCGTGACGGCGCAGAAACCGGACCGGCCACCACGCACGAGGTTGGAACACTGGCACGAATCATCGACTGGTATCAGGGCAGCGATGGCCTGCTCGGCGTCACTGCAATCGGCGAACAGCGTTTCCGCGTTGTCTCCAGTCATCGCGAGTCGAACGGCCTGAACATCGGTAATATCGAAATTCTTCCCGACGAACCTGTAGTGCCGCTGCCCGACGAATATCAGGCTATGCCCACAATACTCGCCGGCGTACTCGACGACCTCGGCCTTCTTTATGAATCGCTGGACCGTCACATGGATGATGCAGCGTGGGTGACGAGCCGGTTTATCGAGATATTGCCGCTCGATCTCGAGCAGAAACAACATTGCCTCGAAAACGGCGATCCTCAGGCTCGGCTACGCATCGTCCAGGCGATGCTCGACGCGGCTCGCGGGTGACTACAGCGTTGCCATGACCTTTTGCGCAGCGTCGAGTGTCTTGTTGATTTCCGCGTCGCCGTGTGCAGCCGACACGAATCCTGCCTCAAATGCAGACGGTGCGAAATAGACACCTTCTGCGAGCATGCCGTGAAAGAACAGCTTGAATCTGTCAATGTCTGCAGCGGCAACCTGGTCGAATCGTCTTACTGGCTGTGCGTCAGTGAATACAAATCCGAACATGCCGCCTGCGCTTTCGGTTGCAAGCGATACGCCGGCGTTACTGGCAGCTGCCGACAAACCGGCAACGAGTTGTTGCGTATGCGAGCCCAGAGATTCGTAGAATCCGGATCTGTCAACTTGCTCGAGGGTCGCGAGCCCGGCGGCCATTGCAACAGGGTTACCTGATAACGTGCCGGCCTGATAGACGGGCCCGTCCGGGGCAATACTGGCCATGATATCGGCGCGACCGCCGAACGCTGCGGCCGGCATGCCGCCGCCAACGATTTTGCCGAGTGTCGTGAGGTCGGGTTCGATGTCAAACAGGCTCTGAGCACCGCCTTTGGCAACGCGGAATCCTGTCATGACCTCGTCGAATATCAGAATGGCGCCTGCCGACGTGCACTGTTCGCGCAAAGTGTCGAGAAAGCCGGGAATTGGTGGAACCATGTTCATATTGCCCGCAATCGGTTCGACGATGACGCAGGCAAGGTCATCGCCAAATGCGCCGAACGCCTCGACGACAGCATCGATATCGTTGTACGGCAATGTGATCGTGTGTTCGGCAAGCACGGCCGGAACGCCGGGCGAACTCGGGACGCCCAGCGTCAACGCGCCCGAACCGGCTTTGATCAGTAGCGAGTCAGAATGGCCGTGATAGCAACCTTCGAATTTGACAATCTTGTCGCGACCGGTGTGGCCGCGCGCCAGGCGTATCGCGCTCATCGTCGCTTCAGTTCCAGAACTGACCATACGAATGCGCTCGATGGATGGCACGAGTTCGCGGATCTTCTCCGCGATGCGCGTTTCAAGAATACAGGGTGCGCCATAGCTCATGCCACTTTTCACGGTCTCGACAACGGCATCGACGACGGCAGGATGACAATGGCCAAGAATCATGGGCCCCCATGAGCCAACGTAGTCGATGTAATGTCTGCCATCTTCACTTTCGAGCACAGCGCCATTGGCGCCTTTGAAAAAAATCGGCTCACCGCCAACGCCGGCGAAGGCGCGTACCGGCGAATTGACGCCGCCCGCGATGACGTTTCGTGCATCGGAAAAATGGCTCATTGGGTTTTCTCTATTTATTTAACCAGACAAGATCGTGTTCGAAGCTGCCGTCGGCAAGCAGGGTGATACGGCGATAGGCTGGCGGACTGTCGTCCAACGCGAAATCCTCGCTGGCCTGCGCAAACTGCCGGCAAGTCGATGGCGTGCCAATGATTCTGACACCACCATGATCGGCGTCGTACGGCTGGTGTACGTGGCCGAAAATCGCGAGCCGGACTTTTCCCATGTCTCTGACCCGACGCAGAAACTCGTCGCCATTATCCAGGCCAACAGTATCCAGCCATTGGCTGCCCATCGGCACCGGTGGATGATGTAAGCAAACCATCGCATTCGGCTCAGCCGCGGCAGCGATCGTCTCCTCGAGGCGCTCGAGTTCAGAATCCGTCACGTGCCCGCCCGCCTGCCCGGTGACACAGCTGTCGATTCCGATAATCAGCCAGTTGCCTGATTGCACCGAATCGCAATAGTGAAACGGGGGCGCGGCCAGCGCATCGCGCATGAGCGCGCGAATATCGTGATTGCCGGGCACGCAGTGTACGGGAAGCCCAATGGTGCCAAGCAATTGGCAGAAGTGAACGTAAGCGCCGGCGCTGTCATCCTGAATCAGGTCGCCCGTAACGACTGCGAGGTCGGCGCTCCAGTTACTTTTACGATAATGCTCAAGCACGTCGCATAGCGACGAATAGGTAACCGTGCCGCGCAGATCTGCCTGAGCGTCAGCAAACAGGTGAGGGTCCGTCAGGTGCAGGATCCTCAGAGGATCAGGTGCGTCTCGGATGTGCGCGAACCTCTCGCGATATCAGTACCTGTAGTACTCCGGCTTGTAGGGACCTTCCTTGGGGACACCAATATATTCGGCCTGTTCGTCCGTCAGCTCGGTGATCTTTGCCCCTATGCGGTCAAGATGCAGGCGCGCGACCTTTTCGTCAAGGTGCTTCGGCAGCACGTAGACTTCGTTACCGTAGTCGGCCCCGTTCTGCCAAAGCTCGATTTGTGCGAGCACCTGGTTAGTGAACGAATTCGACATCACAAAGCTCGGATGGCCAGTGGCGCAACCCAGGTTAACAAGACGGCCTTCTGCCAGCAGGATAACGCGCTTGCCGTCCGGGAAGATCACGTGGTCGACCTGCGGCTTGATGTTCTCCCACTCGAATTTCTTGAGATAGGCAACGTCGATCTCATTATCGAAATGGCCGATGTTGCACAAGATCGCCTGATTCTTCATACGCTCGATTTGCGGTCCTGTGACGACGTGGTAATTGCCCGTTGCCGTTACGACGATATCTGCCTGATCGCAAACCTCATCGAAATCGACGACGCGATAGCCTTCCATCGCCGCTTGCAGCGCGTTGATCGGATCGATTTCGGTAACCCAGACTGTTGCACCGAGCCCGCGCAATGACTGTGAGCAGCCCTTGCCGACGTCACCATAGCCAAGCACGATCGCGATCTTGCCCGCGATCATGACGTCGGTCGCGCGCTTGATGCCGTCGACGAGCGACTCGCGGCAACCGTAAAGATTGTCGAACTTGGACTTGGTCACCGAGTCGTTGACATTGAAAGCAGGGCAGAGCAGCGATCCTTCGTGCATCATGTCATACAGGCGTTTGACGCCAGTCGTCGTCTCTTCCGAGAGGCCTTTCACGTCTTTCATGAGTTCCGGATACTTGTCATGCATGACCCCCGTCAGATCACCGCCATCATCGAGGATCATATTGGGCGTCCAGCCATCGGGGCCGTGAATCGTTTTTTCGACGCACCACCAGTACTCGTCCTCGGTCTCACCCTTCCAGGCGAACACAGGCACGCCAGCTTGGGCAATCGCGGCCGCGGCGTGGTCCTGCGTCGAGAAGATGTTGCAGGATGACCAGCGCACATCCGCGCCCAGGTTGCGGAGTGTCTCGATCAGCACCGCGGTCTGGATCGTCATGTGCAGACAACCTGCCAGACGCGCGCCGTCGAGTGGCGTCTGGCCAGCGTACTCCTCGCGCAGCGCCATGAGTCCCGGCATTTCGGTCTCGGCGATCGCGATTTCCTTGCGCCCCCAGTCGGCAAGCGAGATATCGGCGACCTTGTAGTCGTTCTGCTGAATGGCAACGGCCTCGCTGCTCATAGGTATTCTCCTGATTGAATTCGGTTCAAGCTGCGGCTGCGCCGGCCAGGGCTTCCGCTCTGTCGGTTTTTTCCCAGCTCACATCCAAGTCTTCGCGACCAAAGTGGCCATAGGCGGCAGTCTGGCGATAAATCGGCCGCAGCAAATCGAGCATCTGCACAATGCCGTAGGGAGTCAAATCGAAATTTTCACGAATCAGATCCGTCAATCGGGCATCGGACAGCTTGCCGGTGCCAAAAGTCTCAACGCTGATCGACGTCGGTTCTGCGACGCCGATCGCATAGGACACCTGAATCTCGCAACGGTCGGCCAGCCCGGCGGCGACGATGTTCTTGGCAACGTAGCGGCAGGCATAAGCGGCTGATCGATCGACCTTCGATGGGTCTTTGCCCGAAAAGGCGCCGCCGCCATGCCGTGCCGTACCACCGTAAGTATCGACGATGATCTTGCGTCCGGTCAGACCGCAGTCGCCCATCGGCCCGCCGATTTCGAAGCGCCCTGTCGGATTGATATGGTACTTGGTGTTCTTGCTGACCCAGTCCGCCGGTAAAACGGGCTTGATAATCTCTTCCATGACGCCCTCTTTGAGGTGCTTCATTTCGACGTCCGCACTGTGCTGCGACGACAAGACGACCGCATCGATCGCGACGGGCTTGTGGTCTTCGTAGACAAATGTGACCTGACTTTTCGCATCCGGACGCAGAAACGGCAGGATGCCTTGCTTCCTCACATCGGCTTGCCGCTGCATCAGTCGATGCGCGAATGTGATCGGTGCAGGCATCAGCACGTCTGTCTCGTTGCTCGCGTAGCCGAACATCAAACCCTGATCGCCCGCGCCCTGTTTCTCGGCAGCCTCCCGATCGACGCCCTGTGCGATGTCCGGCGATTGTTTGCCGATAGCATTGAGCACGGCGCAGGAATGGCCGTCGAAGCCCATCGAGGAGTCCGTGTAGCCGATGCCGATGATCGTGCCGCGCACGATTTCTTCCAGGTCTACCCAGGCTGAGGTAGTAACCTCGCCGGCGACAATTGCCATGCCGGTCTTGACCATGGTCTCGCAGGCGACGCGCGCCTGCAGGTCGTCTTTGAGGATGGCGTCGAGGATAGCGTCAGATATTTGGTCGGCAACCTTATCGGGATGCCCCTCGGAGACCGATTCCGAGGTAAACAGGAATGCGTCAGTCATTTTGATTATTCGATGAAAAGTGCGGAAAAGAATTGTACATCAATGGCGGAGCCCAGCACCACGCTCGCGTGGCTGCAGTTACAATCTGTGACAGCTTTACAGATCTGTACTGCGGAGCACCCCACAATATTCGCTATCGGCTTGCGGCCCAGCAACAAAACCGCGAAAATGCGCGGCTCGCAGACGCGCAATTCCCAGCAATTCACCATAAGGCCATCAGGGCCAGCATAAGAAAGGCGAAATGTCACATCAAGCAACGAGGGCAGGCCAGCCTGCCCGGCGAGATCTCGCGAACGCCGTCAGGGCGCTGTCCATGGATGCCGTGCAGGCCGCCAACTCCGGTCACCCCGGGGCCCCGATGGGCATGGCCGACATTGCCGAAGTGCTGTGGAATGATTATCTGAAGCACAGTCCAGGCAATCCCCACTGGGTCGATCGCGATCGTTTCGTGTTGTCGAATGGTCATGGCTCGATGCTGCTTTACAGCCTGTTGCATCTAACCGGCTACGACCTGTCCATCGACGAGATACGAAATTTTCGCCAGCTCGGCTATCGCACGGCCGGTCATCCGGAATACGAACCGGACCTTGCGATCGAGACGACAACCGGGCCACTGGGGCAGGGCATCTCCAACGCGGTGGGTATGGCGCTGACCGAGAAAATGCTCGCCGCTCAGTTTAATCAGCCCGGCCACGACATTGTCGATCACAAGACCTGGGTATTCCTGGGCGATGGATGCCTGATGGAAGGCATCTCCCATGAAGCGTGCTCGCTTGCCGGCACGCTGAGACTCGGCAAGCTCATTGCGATTTACGACGATAACAACATCTCAATCGATGGCGAGGTGGGCGGATGGTTTACGGATGACACGCCGAAGCGATTCGAAGCGTACGGCTGGCAGGTCATTGCCGATGTCGACGGCCACGACAGCGCATCAATCGCCGCGGCGATCGACGCAGCGCTTGCCGATGCGGACCGACCGACCCTGATTTGCTGCAAAACCGTCATCGGATTCGGTGCGCCGAACAAGCAGGGCACTGCCGCGACGCACGGCGCGCCGCTGGGCGATGAAGAAATTGCCGCGACGCGAAAAGAACTGGGCTGGGATGCGCCGCCGTTTGAGATCCCGCCCGAAATAGCGGCCGCCTGGGACGGCAGGGTTCGTGGCGCGTCACTCGAGCGCGAATGGCGAAAATTGTTCGCGGCGTACGAGGCGAAATTTCCGGGACTAGCGGCCGAGTTTACGCGTCGTATGAGTCGTGCACTTCCGGATGACTGGAACGCACTGGCCGACAAGGCCATTGCCGACATCAATGCGGCCGGCCAGGACATGGCGACCCGTAAAGCATCGCTCGTGGCCCTCAACGCGTTTGCGCCCGCGTTGCCCGAGCTTGCAGGCGGATCGGCGGATCTTACTGGCTCCAATCTGACCAAGCATTCCGGCTCGACGGTTATCACGGGAGACGATGCGTCGGGCAACTACATCTACTTCGGGGTGCGTGAGTTTGGCATGTCAGCCATCTGCAACGGCATGTCGTTGCACGGCGGTGTCATACCGTATTCAGGCACGTTCCTGACGTTCTCCGACTACGCGCGTAATGCCTTGCGTATGGCGGCACTGATGAAGGCGCAGAACATCTTCGTCTATACGCACGACTCGATCGGTCTCGGTGAAGACGGTCCCACGCATCAGCCGGTCGAGCACACCGCGTCGCTCAGACTAATGCCGAACATGCGCGTGTGGCGGACTTGCGATACGGTCGAGACCGCCGTCGCCTGGCGCGATGCCATCGAGCGGCGTGATGGACCGACCAGCCTTGTGCTTACCCGGCAAGGCCTGCCGTATCAGACGCGCAGCGCAGACCAGATCGCGGCGATCGCTAGAGGCGGATACGTATTGCGAGATGCACACGGTTTGCCCGACATTATTCTGATTGCGACCGGTTCCGAGGTCGCACTCGCAATCTCGGCCGCGGAGGCGCTGGTAACTGAGGGAATTGCTGCGCGGGTTGTCTCGATGCCGTGCACCGACCTGTTCGACGCACAGCAGGAATCGTATCGCGAACAAGTGCTGCCGGCAGCGGTTGCGGCACGAGTTGTTATCGAGGCTGGGGTCACTGAGGCCTGGTGGCGCTACGCGGGCTCGCAGGGCCGGGTAATCGGACTGGACTGCTTCGGCCAATCCGCGCCCGCGAACAAACTTTTCGAACACTTCGGCTTTTCGACGGATAACGTTGTCGCGATTGCCAAAGAAATACTTTAAATCAGGAGACAACAATGACAATCAAAGTTGGCATCAACGGCTACGGCCGTATCGGGCGCAACACGGTGCGTGCGATCCACGAGTTGGGTCGTCGCGACGAATTTGACGTGGTAGCCCTTAACGACCTGGGGGACGCGGCGACGAACGCACACCTGACGCGCCGCGATACGGCGCATGGTCCGTTCCCCGGCACAGTCGAAGTGGATGGCGACGACATTATCGTCAATGGTGATCGTATCAAAGTGTTCGCCGAGCGTGACCCGGCCAAGTTGCCCTGGGGCGATCTGGGTGTCGACGTTGTTTTCGAGTCAACCGGCTTGTTCCGGACTCGCGAAACGGCGGGCAAGCACATCGAGGGCGGCGCAAAGAAAGTGATTATTTCGGCGCCGGGCGGCAAAGACATCGATGCGACGATCGTTTATGGCGTCAATCATGACATCCTGACATCCGAACACGCGATTATCTCGAACGCATCGTGCACAACCAATTGCCTTGCGCCGCTGGTCAAGCCATTGCACGAAAAGATCGGCGTCAAGCACGGCATCATGACGACAATTCATGCGTATACGAATGATCAAGTCCTGACCGACGTGTACCACTCGGATCTGCGTCGCGCGCGTTCAGCGACAATGTCGCAGATTCCGACCAAGACGGGCGCTGCCGCCGCTGTTGGCCTCGTTTTGCCCGAACTCAATGGCAAGCTCGATGGCTTTTCAATGCGTGTACCGACAATCAATGTCTCAGCCGTAGACTTGACCTTTGTCGCAGAACGTGAAACCAGCATCGACGAAATCAATGCGATCTTAAAGGATGCGAGCGAAGGCTCGCTCAAGGGCGTGCTCGCCTACAACGACGAGCCGCTGGTGTCGATCGACTTCAACCATGACCCGGCATCGTCCACCTATGACGCAGGCTTGACCAAGGTCATGGAAGGCACATTAGTCAAGGTCTGCTCCTGGTACGACAATGAGTGGGGCTTCTCGTGCCGTATGCTCGACACGGCCGTGGCACTCATGAACGCGAAATAAGCCGCCCGAGTCCAGCCAGGAGCCAGTATGCCAGTCGTCAAAATGGCCGACGTTGATCTGTCAGGCAAGCGGGTCCTTATTCGCG
>JAOTUB010000169.1 GCA_029864095.1 Gammaproteobacteria bacterium
GCGACTGGTCGTACAGCCCTGCCGCGCGCCGCTGTCGCTCGGCCTCGAACAGAATGATGCCGACGACGACCGACACGGTCAGCGACGATCCGTGACCGTGCATCGGAATAGCGATGTGCTCGTCGGCCTCGGCGCGCACAGCGTCGTTCAGGCCAACGAACTCGCCCCCGACAATGATCGCCACCTTCTGCGTGTAATCGACATCGCGATAATCGCGTGATCTTTCGCCACTGTACGCGGCCACGAGCCGCCAGCCATCGGCACGTAACGCCGTGAGCGCGGCGCGGGTCGAGCGGTGTGTCGTCACGGCGACCCAGTGCTTCGCGCCGCCCAGGCCCATGTAATTACGACGCGCCAACTCGCCTGTCGAGGTTGTGTGCACTTGCTGAATTCCGACGGCGTCGGCCGTGCGGATGATCGCAGAGACGTTGTGTGGTTTGGTCACCGCGTCCATCAACACCGTAAGGTCGGGCTGGCGGGCGTCGAGGGCGCGCTGGTGGTTTGCGGTTTGATCGCGTGTCATCGGTGTTCCTTGCCGCACGTGTCCGGACATCGTAGCAGCGGGCTACGCGCACGAAACGGTACGGCTTCACAAATGCTCGCTGGTGCGTCGCACCAGCGCTCCAGCTTATGTTGCATAGCGACGGTGAAAAGTCTTTCGAGCCATACGCAGCTCTTAAGGATGGTCGGCTGCTTTTGGCCGGAAGTTGCCTCTCAGCCTATCCCGAGTTTCCTGGCTTGAATGACCGCTCTCGGCGAGAGCAGACATTTAGGTATCGGCTCCTGAGGAACTTCGGATAACCGGCTGCTTAGCGCCCTGAAGCAGCCGTCGAGCTAGAATGAGGGCCTGAGGCCGCTAGTGACCCGACGCAGACGCTCATGCCAATTTTGAGCTGATACCCAAACTTGAAGAAGTTTTAACGTATAGGCGCGTTTCATAGCAAGTGAAGGCCATTCAACACCGAACATTGACGGAGGACGAGAAAAGTATTCTCCGTGCTCATGCACCCAACGCAATCAAAGCGCTCTTGCCTCCCTAGGCAACCGGTGCATTCTTCTTTTTGCTTTTGTCTGTCCCGATCCTCCTGTTGGGAAAATACTGCAGTACTTCTCGACCGGGCTCTCGACGACTACGGTTGCAGTCGCGTCACGTTCCTGTTCAACCAGCCTTCTCGCGCCCCACGAGCGGGGCGACGGCTTCGCGCCGTTGGTTGCTATGATTTTCAATAGTGTAAAAAAGCGACCATACTTGACAGGCATATCGAGATTAAGGCATATACCGTGAACGTAACCAACTCACGTCGTGCGGGTATAAAAATGAAAAGAATGTTGCGTTCACCAGTGCTAATTGCGTTTGCCCTTCTGACCTTCTCCCAGGCCGGCGCGCTCGCTTTATTCGATATTCCGGATGCACCGGTTGCGCCGGCAGTCACGACGTCCCAGTTCCAGGTGACGTTCACCGCGCTGGATGATCCACCGACAACCGTGTATCTCGAGGAGCGGCCGTCTGGACAAAACTGGGTGACCTTGGGTAGCACCGCCGGCACACGAACAATGAACCTCACCCGCTCGACGGGCACTTACGAGTATCGAGTGCGTGCGCTCATACGTTTTTTCCACAATCCCTATGAGCCCGATGTGGAAGTGGTCTATAGCCCTGTCACCGTCGTCACCGTCGCCGGGCCACCAATTGCACTCGACGACTTCGGCACGCAGGTCGAGTATGCCTTCACGGTTCGGGCCGGCGAGTGGAACGGCGATGGCCTGACGGATCTGTATATCACCCGGCTCAACGGGAATCCGGACAACGGCGTTTTCTCCGAGACCCTGCTGCAGCAGGGGGCGAACGGTCGGTTCACGGTGCTCCCACCCAACGCGGGCATGTATGGCGTCGCCGCCGCGTGGCCGGAAATCAATGTCAATACTCGCGCGACCGACGGCAACCTGGACGGCTACATGGACCTCGAGGTCTGGAATTTCCCGGCCGGTACGAACATCCAGTATCCACAAACCGTGTACTCGACAGGTCAGCCGTACACGAGGAACGCGAAGTCAGTCAGCACTGCGGACGAAGACGTTCAGATGTTCCTTCGGGATCTCGAAGCGGCGAGTCGTGACCGCGATTACTTTAACGATGCCGGGGAGCCTGACGAGCCCGGGTATCGGATCGACTTGGTCCTCGAATACGGGTACTGCATCAGCTTCTGGTGGTTCCCGATTTGCGCCTCATACAGCTGGACCATCCACGTAGGTGATTTCAGTCTTGTTGACTTGGGTCTTGCCAGCAGCGCGCCGTCTTCGTCGGATGGTGTGCAGAAGCTGTCAGCCAGCTCGGTTGGCTCGATGCCGAGCTCCAAAGCTACCGCTATCAGTGGCTCGATCGCGCAAAAAGCCGCGACGACGGTCAACGTTTCGACGGTCGGAGGCTCTGCGCTGCCATCAAGCTATGTCGGGAGCGCGACACAGAAGGCGCAGGCGGTTGCGCAATTCGGGTTACAAAACCCGTGGCCCGATACCTTGGTTTGCGTCATCTGGTGCGGGTACGAAATCTACTTCTTTAATGGGGGATACGAGTATTTCGCCTGGTATGACCGCTGGACGCCAATCACCATTCCAGGAAGTTTCGACCACGCGAACTACAGCGAGACGGCGTTCCAGTTCATGGAAGGTGAGTGGGACTGGCAAGAGATCCTGAAGAACGGCCAACAGGCCGGCGGCCGGGGCGCCATCTCGGAAGCCCTTCGGCGCATTTTCAATATCGGGATAGGCGTCGATCCGGAGCCTGTCGAGATCGACACCGACGGTACGGTGCTTGATCCGGAAACCTGGGAGGCCGCGGCGAGAGGCGCTGCAATTATCATTCAGCGCATGAAGAACAGGTTGCTATGCATGTTCAAGGACGACGAGGAATGCCTGGCCGCCATCGAGGACGACATCCTCGAGGACTGGGATGGTGAGGGGCCGATCATCGGCGTCCTGGGCCCCGGCGACTTCAATGAGGACAGCGACTGGCTTCGAGATACCTTGCCCCTGATGGGTGCGACGATTCAGGCGGTATCCAAACCGGGACGCTGGCAATGCTCGTACCTCAAGGAGAATCTGGGCAAAGGACTCTTTTACTACGGCATTACGAGTACTGTCGCGAGCGGCAGCTGCGTCGACGCCGTCGCCAGGCGCAGTGCGACGCATGACCGTACCAAGCGGTTCAAGGATGAAGGCACATGGCAACCGTCTAAGCCAGATGCGCAAACCAATGCGGGCCACACGGTTGTTGGCCTTGGCGATATCATCGCGAGGGGAGTCATCCGGGGCAGGGAGCAACAGCTGATCGATTCGCACGTGTGGTTGTATCCGGGCGGCAATTTTTCGCACGGACTGGACGACGATCGGCACATGTTCAATCGTATCCGCAGCATCGCCAGGGAGAACGATCTCGGTTGTCCGGCATGGTTGGCGTCGACCGCGACGGCCCAAATACTGTCGACGAGTAGACGACCAAATCCCGCAGGACCGTATACGGGCAATCTGACTTGTCCCGGTGCGCCAACGCCGTAAAATCGTAGTATGGCGAGGCGGATAATTGCGGGATTGCTATGTCTGTGGCTGGCCGGGTGCGAGATAGACGTCTCGTACCGGGCGAGCCTGCCTGGGTTGTCGAAGGAGGGCAATTACAGCGTTGTTCGCGGTGACGGATTCGATCTCTATCTCGCGCCGTCGCCGAGCACCGATGCGCCGGCGATTACGGTAATCGCAGCCGCCACAGACCGACCCGCGGTCCCTTGGGATTGGGACGACTTCCAATCCTGGCCGGCCGATCAGCAGGAACGCGTCTACGGCGAGTACTACGAGAGCCTCTATTTCGCGCCCAGCGTCACGTCATCCGACGCGTGCCCGATTCTCTCCGAGGAATTTGATCACCGTGACAGCGCACTGGAACGCGACTATGGTGCGTGGCTGCGACCGGGACTCGAACGGCCCTTCGACGATGCCGGTAAGGGTCTAATCGTCGAAATACCGCTTGACGTTTGTAACCGGACAGGTGAATCGAAGACCAGCAGCCCGGAGACGCTGGTCGTGGTCGTGCGCAATCGAGATGGAGAGGCCCTGGATACGATCGAGGTTGCCTTCAACATCGATGAATACGACCGATACGTGGATTGGCTTTTTTGATAGAACGCCTCGAAGTCCCTCTTCGGTTCTTCGCCACTCCATGCTTACTCGAACGGCCTAATTTGTCAGTGATTTCTGCGCGAAGTGAAAAAAATCTGTATGAGTAAATTTCCGATTCCAGAGGACCTGCGCGCATCGCACTGGAGCTGGGGCGAGGCAATCAATGATGCGATGCGGGAAGCACTCGAGGAGGCCTTGAACGGCAAGATTGGCCCACGCGACGACAAGAGGAAATTGGCTGCCGCACTCCGCAACAATGGAGAACTGAAATATCTTGCCTTCTGGACGGGATACACCACGCAATACCTGTTGGACAGCATTTCGACTATCACAACGCTTGAACGATTGGCGTTTGGTCACCTCCGCGCACCAGACATATCCGGGCTAGCCAATCTCAAAAGTCTCGAGTACTTATCTATAACGTCACTGTCTTCCGCAAATACCCTAAAACCACTTACCAAACTGGAGCACTTAGTTTCTCTCAGCCTCGGTATTTCCTCGAAGATTACCTCCCTCGAAGACTTCTCCGAGAACTCGATGCGCAGTTTGCGGGCGCTCCATCTTGGAGAAAGTTCCGAAAGAGTTGTCACTGTTGACTCTATGGAGCCGCTGAGTGCTCTACCGACTCTTGAGTACGTTGCTATTGGCCGCATTCGCTCCAGGGACAGATCGTTGGCAGGATTTCTCGAATTGCCTGAGCTCAAAGCTTTGGAGCTGGATAAGAACGCTAGATTTCCCGACAGCGATATTGATTCGCTTCGATCGAAAGGGATCGTCGTTTCACTTTTTTAGTGATGGTTCGCTCCTAGTCGGTTTCGGCCGTCCCGGCGTTTCAAGGTAGAATGACGCCATCTGTCCCAATCCGGTCATTCATCGGATGCCGAGTGCAATGCCAACCAAAGATGAATTTGAGGCCGAGCTGGATCGCGAAAGACGTGATGCGCAAAAGCGCATTGAGCGTTCCAAAAAAGTTGGCCGTACAATTAGGTGTCTTGGTTCTCCTGGGGATGGGCATCGTCGGCGTTCTGTCTTTCACCTATCTTATGCAATCCGTCGGCTGGCAAAAGACGACAATCATAACCACGACTATAGGAGCCTTAGTTGCCCTTGAAGTCGTGGCACTCAAGGTCAATTCGAGAAAAGGTAATCCTCTTCCTCGGCAAGCCATTATTGTAGTGTTTCTTGTTGCGATGGGCGTGGTCCTGACCCTCGTTGTTTAAGCGAGCCCACCTGGAGATGCCTTGACCCTTAGAACTACCTGCCTTGGGAAGATTAATGACTGGCCGCTCTTGGCCGAAGCCAGTCGCCCAGGTATTTCGGGGTAGAATGAATGCTTCTGACCCATTGCAGCCGCACACGCAACGAAGCCCCATTGTAAGTCGAATGCGATTAGACAAAGACAAATTGTTCATGAAATTCGAAGTTGTATGAGCATTACTACGCAAGTCGCAGTCTTTCGAACAGGGCGATCATACGAGGCACTGATGGTTCTAAATGAACTGAATTCGGCCGGCGTGCCTGCCTATGGTCAGGAGGAGAATTCGGGTGGTCTTGTGACGGCAATGCCGCCCACTCCCACTCAAGGTCCCGGAATCTCTTGGGTTATCCGGGTACCGGAACCCGCCGCAGCGGACGCCAAGCGAATAATTGAGGGCCTCCCAGTCGATGCCAAACAGGAACCGGGCGTATGGCATTTCGGCCCCAACAAACGGACAAAAAGGGGCATTCAGATTCTTGCCGCGATATTCCTAATCGTACTTTTCGCAAGTTTGATCGACGACGTTCTCCGATGGTTGTCTGCGTTACGGTAACGACAGAACGTGAGACAGCCAGCAAGAATTTTGACATTGCTATGTCCGCTTCTGGCCGAAAGCTGCCCTTTATCTTTTTTATTTTTCGATGGCCTGAGCGGCCGCTTCGGCGCAAAGCAGACGCTCAGATTCTTGATTTCGACAACTGTTCGTGGAGAGACCGGTTTACCCTCGTTAGCAGACGTTTGGGTGGTAGACTTCTGAGGGTCGGCTAATGACCCAAAGCGGCCATACGCCAAGGGCCACCTGTTAGGGATGTTATTCTCGGTTTCGCGAACGTACTCTTGTTAGCTATGCCTAAGTACATCAATCCAACCAAAATAATTGAGGGGTTATAGATGTCTAATATGAGTAACAAGGTCGCTCTAGTTACTGGAGCGAGCAGCGGGATCGGTCGAGCAACCGCGTTAGCCTTCGCCGCAAATGGTGCCAAGGTTGTGGTCGCCGCTCGCCGGGAAGAGGAGCTGGCTGCGCTAGTGGCTGAGATTGAGTCTCAAGGAGGAGCGGCTACACTCGTGAAGACGG
>JAOTUB010000170.1 GCA_029864095.1 Gammaproteobacteria bacterium
AACCGCAGGGATTTTATCCGCGCGGGCAGTATCGCCGGCGCATCGGTGCTGGCGGGCCCGGCGCTGGGTGCCATTGTCCCCGAGGAGCGGCGCGCAAAGCTGCCGGGTATCTTGGCCAGTGAATTCAGCGCCGACGAGACGCCGAACAGCTACGAGGATGTGACGGCCTACAACAACTACTACGAATTCGGCACGGCGAAGGACGATCCCTACCGCAACGCTCAGGATTTCGCGGCCAGACCCTGGTCGATCACAGTCGAAGGCCACGCGGAAAAGACCGGCACGTTCCATTTTGAAGATTTCATCAAGCCATTCGATCTCGAGGAACGGATTTATCGCATGCGTTGCGTAGAAGCGTGGTCGATGGTGATTCCATGGGTCGGCATATCGCTGGCCGATGTCGTTAAACACCTGCAACCTACTTCGAACGCAAAATACGTGGCATTCGAGACGCTGCACGATCCGGTGCGCATGCCCGGGCAGCGGCGCCGGGTGCTCGACTGGCCGTATCGCGAGGGCCTCACGATCGCAGAGGCGACCAATCCGCTCGCTATTCTCGCCGTCGGACTGTACGGCGAGGCGCTGCCGAACCAGAACGGCGCGCCGATCCGTCTCGTCGTGCCCTGGAAGTACGGCTTCAAAGGCATAAAGGGCATCGTTCGAATCCGGTTTGTCGAAAAGCAACCGCGAACAAGCTGGAACATGGCAACTCCCCGCGAGTACGGCTTCTACGCCAACGTAAATCCCGAGGTCGATCACCCGCGTTGGAGCCAGGCGCGGGAACGTCGTATCGGTGCCGGGTTGTTTGCACCAAAACAGCCGACACTGATGTTCAACGGCTACGGCGAACATGTCGCTCACCTTTACGATGCACTCGATCTGCGCAAGAACTTCTGACACGAGTGAACACCCTGCAACAAGTCCGGTTCATCTGGAAACCGATTGCGTTCTTGCTCTGCCTGGTGCCAGCGGCCCTGGTCGTCACGGATGCGTTTGGTCTGTCGGGGCAGCTCGGCGCCAATCCAGTCGAGGAAATTCAGGACCGCCTCGGTAACTGGGCGCTGCGTTTCATTATGATTGCGCTGGCCGTTACACCGCTGCGCCGCCTGACCGGCTACAACTGGCTGGTCCGTTTTCGCCGCATGCTCGGCTTGTTCGCTTTTTCTTACGTATTGATGCACTTTCTTGCCTGGCTGATTCTCGACCAGGGCCTGTTATGGTCTGCCATTGTGGAAGATCTGGCGAAGCGACCGTTCATCACAATCGGATTTGCGGCGCTCGTACTACTAACAGCCATGGCCGTGACTTCGACGAACGGGATGCGACGACGCCTTGGCAAACGCTGGCAACAAATCCACAACAGCGTCTATGTTGTTGGTTTCCTCGGCGTTTGGCACTACTGGTGGCAGGTAAAAAAAGACATCACCGAACCGTTGATATATGCAACCATTCTGGCCGTGTTGCTGGGCGTCCGGCTGTGGTGGATACACACGCGTAAATAAAAACCGGGGCGGCAACTGTCGCCCCGGTTGTCACGCCCACGTCAGTCGTCGTTAGGCGACTTTAATAGTGTGGCGTTCCGCCGCTTCCAGTTTCGGAAGAACTACGTTCAGGATGCCGTCTTTCAATTCGGCTTCGACATGTTCGACATCGACTCCGACTGGCAGCGCGATCGTGCGCATGAATTCGCCATAGCCAAGCTCATGCCGATAGAACGTCTCTTTCTTCTCTTCTTCCTCAAACTCCCTCTCAGCCTCGATCATAAGTCGGTCGCCGGAGATTGTGACTTCGACGTCGTCTTTCTCGATGCCCGGAAGCTCTGCGCGGACTACAAGTTCTTTGTCGCGGTCAAGAATATCGACGCGGAAGCTCCGCTCCATATCGATACCCATCGGCCACTTCGTTCCAAAGGGCTCAAACATCTCCATCCAGCGGCGTGGTGGGAAGTCCTCGAAGAACTCCTCCATGCTGCGGGCGAGAGGCGCGGTCCGTTTTACGTCAACAAGCCTCTTGCGGGGCTCAATTTTATGCAGCATTGACATATAGCTCACCTCCATCCCGGTTTCACACTGGTAGCCTTCTACCAGCGCGTTATACATATGCCCAAACCTGCAGAAACAGTATCCGGGAAAATCCTGATTGAAATTTCGCCGCGCGAAATGCGTTAATGCGAAAGTCGGGGAGAGAATTTTGAGCGAGTCAAGAACCACACCTGACGCCCCTGCCGACGTGACGGCCATTATTGATTGCGGATACGCGACGTGGGCCAGGGACGACGTCGACGATGCATTGCGGGCGCGTTTTGCTGGTGACCGCATTCCGGTCACGGGCGTGCGGCATGTCCGCGTTTGGGGTCTGCAGGTCGACGACGAACGCGAGCTTCCCGGCCGTGAGCGCACCCAGATCCCCGATGAGGAGATCTGGGAGGTCAATCTGGTATCAGCTGACGGCTCGCATTACGAAGTCGACTCCAGGCTTCTTAAGCCCGCCCCTTGAATTGAAGCGCTGATAACGCATCGCTGCACCGACGCGTTCGCGTGCCATCGCGACGGCTGCTTCGCGCGGTAGTATCCCGCCGCTCTTCATGCGCTCGAGTGTCTCAGCCGTATTCCCGCGGACCTTCTCGTCGATGATCGGGAACACCTGTCCCTGAGTTCCGCCGCCGTATTCGACTGCCGCGCAGATTACGCCACCGGCATTCGCAATAAAGTCAGGCACACACAAGACGCCGCGCTTGTGAAGCATCGCTTCTGCTTCTTCGGTAACACCTATATTGGCGCCAGGAACGATCAGTCTGGCTTTGACCGTCGCCTGATTATCAGCACGAATGACGTCAGGACGTGCGGCCGGAACCAGGATGTCGCAATCGACGCCAACAACGGCTTCGGGCGATAGCTGCTCCCCGAGCTCGTAGTCACGGATACGGCCGCCATTATCTTTGTAAGCGATCAACGCCGCGACATCGATACCCCTGGCATCGTAGATCGTGCCGCTGGAGTCCGCCGCGGCAACAAGGACTGAGCCCTTCTCGGCGAAGAAACGTGCCGCGTGCTTGCCAACAGCGCCAAATCCCTGCACGGCGATCCGTGCACCATCAAGAGACATGTTCACATGCTCTCTGGCTATGTCGGCACTGGCAACCACGCCATAGGCCGTCGCGCCGATCTCATCGAGCGGTATGCCACCGACTTCTTTCGGCAAGCCGGCACACTGACCACCTTCGTCCTTGATCCAGGCCATTGCGGCCTCATTCGTGCCCATATCCGGGCCGGGAATGTAGTCGGTGATCGGCATGATCGCCTGTGCGTATGCACGTATCAGCTCTTCCTTGGCTTTGATATGCATCGTCGGATCACCAAAAATTACCGACTTGGCGCCGCCATGCGGCAGGCCGGCAGACGCGTTCTTGAATGTCATGGCCCGCGCCAGCCGGAAGCACTCTTCCAGTGACACATCGGGCGCCATGCGCACTCCACCGATGGCCGGGCCGGCCGCGACGTTGTCGACGACGACGATTGCCCTGAGGCCGATCACTGGTTGATAGACATGCAGGATGGTCTTGGGACCAAGATCATCACAGAACCTAAAAGCTGACGTAGTCATGTTACTGCTCCCGTACGTTGTGATGTTCTAAGCGCTTGCCCGAGCTCCTCGGATAGTCGCCCGCGCAGGACATATTTCTGTACTTTTCCGGTGACTGTCATCGGAAATTCGTCCACGAATCGTACATAGCGAGGAATCTTGAAGTGTGCGAGCTCGCCGCGACAATAACTGCGGATCTCCTCCTCTGTGGCATGCTCACCGTCGCGTAGACGTATGCATGCGGCTATTTCTTCGCCGAACTTGGGGTCTGGCACACCAATCACTTCGACCTGGTCGATCTTCGGATTGGTGTACAGGAAGTCCTCTATCTCCCGTGGGTAGATATTCTCGCCGCCGCGAATCAGCATGTCCTTACTGCGGCCGACGATGCGAACATAGCCATTTTCGTCCATCGTCGCGGTATCGCCGGTATGCATCCAGTGGCTCACATCGATATCTTCGGCCGTCCGCTCGGGATCTTCCCAGTAGCCACGCATGACGTTGTAGCCGCGCACGCATAATTCGCCGGGCATCCCCGGAGCCACGACGCAACCGTCCTCATTGACAATCTTGACCTCAGTGTGCGGCAAAGTAACGCCGACCGTTCCGACGCGCAGATCGATCGGATCGTCCGGCAAAGTCTGCGTGGAAAGCGGCCCGGTCTCCGTCATGCCATAACCGATCGTGATTTCGCTCATGTGCATGTCTGCGATAACGCGTTGCATGAGTTCGACCGGACACGGCGCGCCGGCCATGATGCCGGTGCGCAACGAACGCAGATCGTACTGTGTGAAATCCGGATCATCGAGCACGCCGATGAACATTGTCGGCACACCGTGCAGCGCCGTGCAGGCCTCCGTTTCGACTGCTCGCAGCGTGGCTTTGGCTTCAAAACTCGCTGACGGAAAAACGATGGCGGCACCGCTAGTCGCACAAAGCAGCGTTCCAAGCACCATCCCGAAGCAGTGATACATCGGCACCGGAATGCAGAGCCGATCGTTCGACGAGAACCTTAGAACCGACGCCGACATCAGAGCGTTATTCACCATGTTGTGGTGTGTCAGCGTGGCCGCTTTCGGCGCTCCTGTCGTACCGCTCGTGAACTGGATGTTAATCGGCGCATCGAAATCCGATTGTGTGGAAATTCTGTCCAGCGCGCGCAACGAGCCCGAATCGGCGCGGTCAGCAACATCCTGAAGTGTAAACATGCCGGGAATTGCGCCGGTTCCAAGTTGAATGACGGTTCGCAGTTCCGGCAGCCGTTCGGCGTGTAAGTCCCCTGGCGTGGATGTCGCCAGTTCTGGGGCCAGCGACTGCATCATTGCGATGTAGTTACTGCTCTTGAATTGCGTCTCTGTGATCAGCGCACGGCATTCCACCTTGTTGAGTGCGTATTGGAGTTCAGCTGTTCGATAAGCAGGATTGATGTTGACCAGAATCAGCCCGGCGTAGGCGCTGCCGAATTGCACCAGCAGCCATTCGGCTCGATTGGTCGAGAGCATGCCGATTCGTTCACCGGGTTGCAGGCCTGTCGTCAGCAGGCCTGCGGCGAGTGCGCGGGCGCGTTCACGAAGCTCTTTCCAGGTCCAGCGGACCTGCTGATCGCTGACGATAAGGGCCTCATTGTCCGGCCATCGAGTCGCCGCCTGGTCAAGCACCTCGCCGACGGTCAGGCCCAGTAACGGTGGCCCGCCGTGACCACTTGCATAGCTTTGGCTGCACTTCATTTTTTTTGTTCTCCTCCGCAGGATAATGATCTCAGCCCGCCGCCGGCCGCTAAATTGGTACAAGTACAGACTTGTTCGTCGGAATGCGAAACCAAAAAAAGGCCCGGCGATTACCGGGCCTTCTTGATCAGAACGATCTTATGTCGCCGAGCACGGGGATGTGCGAGAGCGACGTTGGTACCGCGTGGAGGCGAATTACATCATGCCGCCCATGCCGCCCATGTCAGGCATTGGCATGCCAGCCTCGTCCTTCGGTGCGTCAGCGACCATTGCTTCGGTCGTGAGCAACAGGCCCGAAACAGAGGCAGCGTTCTGTAGCGCGTACCGTGTGACCTTGGTCGGATCGAGAATACCTTCCTCGATCATGTCACCGTACTCGCCAGTCGCCGCGTTGTAGCCGTAGTCGCCCTTGCCTTGGGCAACGGCATTCAGAACGACACTCGCGTCGCCGCCAGCGTTGCGCACGATCTGCCGCAGCGGCTCTTCGACTGCACGCTTCAGGATAGCGATGCCGACGTTCTGGTCGTCATTGTCGCCTTTGAGCTTGCCTATCGCAGCAACGGCGCGAATAAAGGCAACACCACCACCCGCAACGACGCCTTCTTCAACCGCGGCGCGTGTTGCATGCAGCGCGTCTTCAACGCGAGCTTTCTTTTCTTTCATCTCGACCTCGGTCGCAGCACCAACCTTGATAACTGCAACGCCGCCAGAGAGCTTGGCAACACGCTCCTGCAGTTTTTCCTTGTCGTAGTCAGATGACGATTCCTCGATCTCACGATTGATCTGCTCGACCCGACCCTTGATGTCCTCGCTGCGACCAGCACCGTCGATTATGGTCGTCGTCTCTTTCGAGATCTGGATTTTCTTGGCCTCGCCGAGGTCATCGATCGTGGCCTTCTCAAGCGACAGACCAACTTCTTCAGAAATGACCTGGCCACCCGTCAATATCGCGACATCCTGCAACATGGCTTTGCGGCGATCGCCGAAACCCGGTGCCTTGACTGCGGCAACCTTGACGATACCGCGGATGTTGTTCACAACCAGGGTTGCAAGCGCCTCACCTTCAACGTCCTCCGCAACGATGATGAGCGGACGACCGGCTTTGGCCACACCTTCGAGAATCGGCAGCAGATCGCGGATATTCGAGATCTTCTTGTCGTACA
>JAOTUB010000171.1 GCA_029864095.1 Gammaproteobacteria bacterium
TTATGAACCATACAGCAGATAAATGCATGATCGCGATCACGGTGTGTTTTATTGCGGCGTGCACCGGCGATGAGCGCGCGATCGACCTTGCTGGCTTCGAGGCCGATACCTTGCAATGGCGGGCAGCGCGACTTGAGCGACTCAAAGGACCAGACGGTTATCTCAATCTTGCCGGTTTGTTCTGGCTGCCCGAGGGTGAAAGCCGCTTCGGGTCGGCCGCCGACAACGACATCGTATTTCCCGCGTATGCTGCGCCATACATCGGCAAATTGCGCACAACCGGAGAGGGCGTTGAACTGCTGGCTGAGCCTGGCGTCGATGTAAGTTACGAGGGCATCCCAGTCACTTCAATTCTGATCTCCGATGATACGACAGACAGGCCCGTGACAATCCAGCATCGTTCGTTCGCATGGACAGTGATCATACGCGACGGCCGTTTCGCGCTCAGGCTTCGTGATTTCGAGAACCCCGCCATCAACGCCTTCCCGCCGATTGACTATTTTCCAATAGATCCGGCATTCCGAGTGACCGGGACATTGCGACGCTTCGACGCGCCTCGAGTACTCAATGTCGAAACTGTCATCGAGGGTCTGGGATATCGGCCCGAATCGCCGGGTACGGTCGCCTTCGAAATCGATGGCGAAACTTATGAACTGGAGGCGTATACGTCCGGCGATAGCCTGTTCTTTGTATTTGGCGATGCGACGAGCGGCCGTGAGACATATCCAGCCGGACGATTCCTGTATGCGGACGTGCCGGGTGAGGATGGCAAGACGGTGATGGACTTCAATCGTGCCTACAACCCGCCGTGCGCGTTTAACGACTTCGCTACCTGCCCGATCGCGTCGCCGCGGAATCGCATTTCGGCCCGAATCGAGGCTGGTGAAAAATATGATCCGGCGACCCACGCGACGCCGGACCGTTCCCACTGAACATTGCTCATCGACGCATTACCCTGCAATCAGAGCGTCTTGGCCAGCATCGCCACTTCTTTATTGCCACCTTCCGTGGATTGGGTGCCGACCTGGCGAAACCCCATGCGTCGATGGAACTCCATCGACGACTCGTTCGGCGGCCGGATGTTGACCTCGCACGTCATGAATTCAACCGTATCCGGCAAGGTCGCTGCGAAGTCGTCGTAAAGTCGTGATGCGAGGCCCGCGCGGCGTGCAAAATCAGCGACAGCCACACGGTCAACGTAGGCGAAATCGTCGTAGTGGTCGCAAAACCAACGGTAGTTCGGGCTCTCATAGCTCGTGCCCGGCCGCAAGCCGACCAGGAATGCAGCGAGTCGGTCGTCGCCGACTGCGACGCGAAAATATGCCGCGTGCAGAGCGAACCACTGCATTTTCCGCAGATCGACGCTCCCGAGATGCGGTGTTTCGGACTGGTTCAAAGTCAGAACTGCGTCAAGGTCTGGGGCGACCACGTCACGTATGATGAAATGCATCGGCGCAGTGTAAGATTGTGCAGTACCTCGTGCAAAGCGTATACTCCCCTCATGACGGCAATCGACCCGGTCGATTAACAACAATCAGACCGTCGCAATTCGCTACTTTGCTCGCCAATTTTTAGGAAACCGGAGTTCCGTTTTGGGACTTTGCGATAGTTATTGTTGAGGAAGCCGTTTCATGTTCAAGTCGATTAGCACCAAAGTTATTTTTTCGGTCGTCGCGAGCGCATTCATGTTGGCCGCATGCGACAGGTCCAAGGACGAGACCAGCGATCTTTCGCTGCTGAGTTCCAAGGACACGGTTCTGCAATACGTGCCAGCCGACACGCCTTACGTTGTCGCCAATGTCGAACCATTACCCGACGACCTGATGGACAAGCTGGAGCCGAAGATCGATCGTTTGATGCGGTCCTATCAGTCCATGCTGAGCGCTGTCCTGGCAAGCAAGCAGCAGGAACTGCCAGAGGCAGAGCGTAATAGCGAGAAGTATCAGCGTGCCAATGCGGTCGTCGATGAATTGATGACGCTGATGTCGATCGAGGGCATGCGCAGCGCGGGACTCGGTCGCGACGCCACGGGTGTGCTGTACGGTAACGGATTGCTGCCAGTTGTGCGCGTGCAACTGTCGGACGGTGCGTTGTTTGAGGACGCGTTATCGCGCCTCGAAAGCGAAGCGGGCGAAAAGCTCCCGGTGGCAGAAATCGGTGGTAATTCGATCCGTTATTTCGATGCTGACCAGGTCAAAATTTTGCTCGGTGTCATCAACGATCAGGCAGTTTTCACGGTGGCTCCGGCAAGCTTCGACGATGCACAACTTGGCGAAGTTCTTGGATTGAAGTTGCCCGCAAAGAGCATCGCCGATTCCGGGGCGCTGCAGAAGATAGCCAAGGATTATGGCTTTACCAATCACTACGTTGGGTATTTTGATTTCCAGGCCATTGCCGACCGGTTCGTTGGCGAGGCTAGCGGGCTGGACGCGGAATTGCTCGCGCTAATTGACTACGACCCAGCAGAGCTCTCAAGCGTCTGCCGGGCGGAGATTCGCGCAGTAGCTGGAATCGCACCGCGCATGGTGCTTGGCTATACCGATATCGACAAGGACAAGCTCGACTCGACCGTGGTCATCGAGCTTCGCGACGATATCGCTGCCGGCGTGCAGACTTTACCTGCCGCGGTGCCCGGTCTTGGCGGTGATAAAGGTGCTCTGATGTCATTTGGTATGAGCATCGACATGAAAGCGGCGCGCGAGTTTCTTGAAGCACGACTGGACGCAATGGAAGCGAAGCCATTCGAGTGCGAGTATTTTGCCGATCTGCAGGCAGGTGTTGCCGGCGGGCGGCAGGCGCTCAATCAGCCGCTGCCGCCAATGGTCTATGATTTCAAGGGCTTTTTGGCCGTCATTGATGAAATCGAGGGTCTCGACGTGGCCACGCAAACGCCACCGACCTCCATCGATGGAAGTTTCCTGTTGGCAATGAACAATGCCGAGGCGCTGATTGCGATGGGCGCGATGTTCAGCCCGGAACTTGCCAGCCTGAACCTGCAGGCCGATGGTAATCCGGTCCCGCTCGAGTTGCCGCAGATGCAGGCCATGGGTATTGCGGCATTTGCCGCAATGAACGAGAACGCGTTGGCGATTTCGGTGGGCGAGGATTCAGAGTCCGAACTCGATGGCTTGTTGCGCGCTGCCGCGTCGGATCCGTCACCGTTCATGAGCTTCAGCATGGATGCCGCGCGGTATTACGGTTTCCTCGGCGAGGCGATGGCGGCTGACGGCGATGATAAGGAAAATGCACCGACTGCGGAGATGCAGGCGGCGATGCAAGAGGTGATGGCGGCGGTCGCCAGTGTTTATGACCGGATGTCAGTCGACGTTCGATTCACTGAGCGCGGTGTCGAGCTCATCAGCTCGGTTACATTGCAGGACTAGTGTCAGGCAGGTCGAAAATCGAGATTCTTGGAAGACTCACTGTCTCGATTCTGGCGCTTCCCCTGGCGGCGTGCGCCGGACAGGAGCCGGCGCCGGCGACCCGCACGCACGTCGACATTGCGGTGGTAGCCGAGTCGGGTCAGGTAACGCCGGTCAACGGTCTTACGTCGTCGGGACAGCCTGAAGAGGCTGCGCTGCGCGTTTTTGCCGATCGCGGATATGTTGCCGTGATCGACCTACGTGGTCCCGACGAGGACCGCGGCATGGCTGATGAACGGGCCGCCGTGGAAGCCTTGGGTCTGGAATACGTTGCGTTTCCGATTGCCAGTCGGGAGGCGATCAATTTCGACACGGCGAGGGAACTCGACGCAGTACTGCAACGTATCGACGGGCCGGTGCTTTTGCATTGTGGCAGCGGTAACCGCGTGGGAGCAATGCTGGCACTTCGCCACAGCCTCAGCGGAGCGGATGATGATGACGCCATTACTTACGGCAAGGATGCCGGACTGACCGGGCTCGAGGGTGTGGTCAGAGAGCGTCTTGCCGGGAAATAAGCAAACGCTACAAATAAAGAAAAGGGCTGCCATGTGGCAGCCCTTTTTGTTGGTGGAGGTGGCGAGAATCGAACTCGCGTCCGCAAGTCCTCCGCGCCGAGGTCTACATGCTTATTCCGTCTTTGATCTCACCGCAAGCTACCCGACGGGCAGGGAAAACTCACAGCCAGTTCAGAAAGGATTTAACGGTTCGGGCCCTGAACATGCCCTTGCCGCGGTCCCGTGTCGGTGACCCCTGAACCCCAGACGCACAGGCACATCCGGTCAGAGGGCGCTAAACTGGTTTTTAAGCAGCTAGTGCGTAGTTGTCGTCGTTGGCAACTATAGGTTTTACAGCTGGTTTTACGAGGTAATCTGTTCCTCGGCATGCACTCGGAGTTTCGCGACCCACGTCGAAGCCAGGTCACCCCCGTGTTGCACTAGTCTATGGCCGCGATTTCGAAAAACAATGTGGATACCTCACATTTGGCGCAAATATCGCGTATTCACCAGAGCTATTTTATCATATTTAACTTTAATAAGTTGAAATAACTATTTGTTATTTATAGTTATCTTTTTAGAATTCGCTCTTTTTGGCGCTGCCAGTCCCTGTCCTTGCTCGCGGCGCGCTTATCGTGTTGTTTCTTGCCTTTTGCCATGCCAACAGTGAGCTTCGCGCGGCCTTTGTGCCAGTGTATATCGAGCGGGACGAGTGCGATGCCCTTGCGTTCGACAGCACCTATCAGGCGATCAAGTTCCTGACGATGCAACAACAGCTTGCGGCTGCGGGTCGGGTCGGGCGTGACATGCGTTGAGGCGGTGTTGAGCGGCGACATATGTGCCCCGAACAGCCACGCCTCTGCGCCGCGAATGTAGACATAACTCTCGTTGAGTTGCACGTTACCGGCACGCAGGCTTTTCACCTCCCAGCCCTCGAGGACCAGTCCAGCCTCGAAGGTATCTTCGATGAAGTAGTCGTGCCGCGCTTTGCGATTGACCGCAATCACCTTGCCGGCGGATTTTTTTGACTTCTTACTGCTCATCAAATCAGATCGTTGCTGGGTGAGCGGGACGCGATTATACGGCGGGCGCTGTTGTCAGTCCCCGATATTTGTATGAGAATCGCGGCATTCATTGCCGACCAGAGAATAAGAATGCCAATCAATCCGGCAGCCGATTCCTCGAAAAGAACCTCCTTGCATGGCCACTGGTCATCGAGGATGGCTTTTGTCCTAGCTGTGACCGGATCTGCGGTTGGTCTCGGCAATATCTGGAAATTTCCGTACATAGCCGGCCAGAATGGCGGTGGTGCTTTCGTGCTTGTTTACTTGCTTTGCGTATTTCTCGTCGGCATGCCGGTGATGATGTCGGAAATCCTCATCGGCCGCAGGGGGCGACGCAATCCTGTCGCGACAATGGCATTACTTGGTCAGGAAGAGGGCAGTTCGTCCAACTGGAAATGGCTGGGTGGTTTGGGGGTTCTGGCGGGGATTCTGATCCTCTCCTATTACAGCGTTGTCGCAGGATGGACCGTCGCATATATCGTCAAAAGCGCCTCGGGCGTATTTGCCGGCGCGACACCCGAGCGGGTCAGCGCTCAGTTTGGCGAATTCGTTGGTAACTGGCGCCTGGTCGGCCTGAGCCACACTGTATTCATGGCACTGACAATATTCGTTGTTGCTCGCGGAGTCGAAAGAGGGCTGGAACAGGCGGTTCGATTCATGGTGCCGGCACTCTTGGTACTCATGCTCATTTTGCTGGGTTACTCGATTTCCTCGGGCCATTTCGGCGAAGGTTTGGCATTTATGTTTACGCCCGATTTCGACAGGTTGACATGGGATAGCGTGCTGGCGGCATTGGGGCAGGCGTTCTTCACATTGTCGATCGGCATGGGCGCGATCATGGCGTACGGTGCTTACCTGCCGGAAGAAACATCAATCACGGGCGCCTCGGGCACTGTAGTAATCGCAGATACGGTGATTGCAATGCTGGCAGGACTCGTAATCTTTCCGCTGGTATTCGCTAACGGTCTGGACCCGGCCGACGGCCCGGGACTCGTTTTTGACACGCTGCCATTGGCGTTTGGCCAGATGGCGGGCGGCGCGTTCTTTGCGACAATTTTTTTCGTTTTGCTGTCTTTCGCCGCATGGACTTCGGCAATCGGCCTGATGGAGCCCGCCGTGGCCTGGCTCGTAGAGCAAAAATTCCGAACGCGTGCGCAGGCAGCGCTGATGGTCGGTATCTTGATATGGGCGCTCGGCTTGGGCTCCGTTTTGTCGTTCAATGTCCTGGCTGAGTTCAAGTTCTACAAAGGTACGATATTCGACAACGTCGACCACGTTACAAGTAACATCATGTTGCCGTTAGGTGGCGTCGCGATCGCCATCTTCGCGGGTTGGATTATGTGCCGCAATTCCACCGCCGAGGAGCTTGGCGGCGCCGGCAGACTCTACAAGATATGGAGATTGCTGGTACGTTTTGTCGCCCCCGTCGGTATT
>JAOTUB010000172.1 GCA_029864095.1 Gammaproteobacteria bacterium
TATTTAAGCACGTTGCATCCGCCGAGTGAAGGCTTCACGCGAACAGCGCTTTGTGTGTATCGGTACCCTTGGTTTGGGCGTGGAGCAACTCCAGGTAGTTGTCGGAACTCATCGGGTCTCCAAATAGCAGGCCCTGGACATAGGTGCAGTCGAGGCGTTGCAGGAAATTGAGTTGGTCCTCGGTCTCGACCCCTTCGGCGACAACATCCATATTGAGATTGCGGCCCATCTGCACAATTGTGCCAACAATGGTGGCGTCATCGGGATTGATCGATATATCGCGGATGAACGATTTGTCGATCTTCAGGGTGCTGATTGGAAACTGCTGCAGCGCGCTCAGCGAAGAGTACCCGGTGCCGAAATCGTCAATCGCCAGGTGCAGGCCGAGTGCGTAAAGCTGGTCGAGGAGCTTGATCGTGCGATCGGGATTCTCCATCAAAGTCGTTTCCGTAATCTCGAGTTCGAGTGACGTCGGAGAGACCTCGTGACCTTTAAGGATGGAGTTTATGCGATTGATAAAGTTCCGTTGCCGCAGCTGCTTGAGCGAGAGATTGACCGAAACTCGGCCCGGCGCGGCTGTTGATCGCTGCCACAAACGGAAGTCCTCACATACTTTGTCGAGCACCCATTCGCCAATGTCGATAATCAGATTCGTCTCTTCAGCGATAGGTATGAAGTCCGACGGCAGGATCAGCCCACGCTCCGGCAGCTCCCACCGAACCAGCGCTTCTGCGCCAAAGACCTCGCCGGTCTCGAGGTTGTACTTCGGCTGGTAGTGGACAACCAGCTCGTCCCGCTCAAACGCGCGTTTCAACTTGCTTTTCGTCATTAATCGTTCGACGGCCGCGTCATTCATTTGTGGCACGTAATAGCGAAAGAGATTGCCGCCCTTCTTCTTTGCGCTGTAAAGCGCTGCATCTGCATTACGGATCAGGTCAATGACGTTCGCTGCGTCTTTTGGGTAATACGCGATACCCATGGTGGCTGTCATGAAAACCTCGTGGCCCTGCACGAAAAACGGATCGGCCAGTCGGTCCAACAAATTTCTGGCGAGCTTATCGGTTGCGGCGATGCCATTGCCGTCGGGGCCGACATTATTGATGATAACGGCGAACTCATCCCCGGCGAGCCGGCCGATTACTGAGTCTTCAGGGGCTGCCGCCGTCAATCGTTCTGCGACCGTTTCCAGCGTCGCATCTCCTGCGAGATGGCCGAAGGTGTCATTGATCTCCTTGAAATAGTCGATATCGAGATAAAAGAGGCATAACGGTTTTGCAGCGCGGCGCGCGCGCGCGATTGCACGCTGCAACAAGTGCTGAAACTGCATGCGGTTCGGGACCTTCGTCAGCGCGTCGATGCGCGCGAGGTAGCGAATGCGCTGCTCCGCACGTCGCCGCTCGGTAATATTCCGCGCAGCGTAGATACGATCCTCCGCCTCACCGCTCTCTCCTTCGACGACGGAACAGGTATAGGAAACCGGGATAGAGTCACCGAATTTGCTTGCGAAAAAGACTTCTTTAGGCACACCGGAAAAACTGTTTTCTATCAGCGAGCCGCTTTTCTCGCGATGCACCAGGAGGTCGATTCCACTGCCGATGAGTTCATCCTCTTCGTACCCAAGCAGAAGGGTCGTGGCCTTGTTGATTCGCTTGATCGTGCCGTCCATGGCGGTGACTATTATGGCTTCGTTCATGCCCGACAGAATACGGTCGACATAATCACGAGATACTGTCGTCGAACGCAGCCGGTCGCGCATGTCATTGAATATTGCAGCGAGTTCCCCAAGGCCGTCGCCCCGAGTCTGCAGCAAGGGTTCTCCGAAATCGGCATCACGCAGCTTCTCGGCCTGAATCTTGAGTTGTTGAATCTTTGCGGATTGCTTGCGCACGAACAGCCAGACTGCGCCGACGCAAAGCAGCAGCGCGGCAAGCGTTCCTGCACCAATCCAGAAATAGCTTTCACGCCGGCTATGCAACTCTTTGTCCTGCAACTCCTGCGTAAACGCTTGTGCTTCGGCTTGCAATTGAACAAGTTCGAAAGATCCTGCCAGAATCCCGAGTTGTACTTGCTCGCGCATGACCGGATAGGTCATCAGCAACCTGTCCGGTATCCACATAACCGGCGCCGAAAGGTCTTCCCCCGGTGGGTTGCCAACCTCATACGTATCCTGGCGGCTGCCCACGAAGCGTATGCCGACCAGAGTTTCGTTGGTCGCGAGCGCACGATTCAGAACCGCAGCGACGAATGCAGAATCGGCGGTGTCGTACTGCGATGCGAGCTCGTCGGCGACCGCCTGCATTTGTTCGCGCATACGTCTCTCGTAGCTGGTACGAACAAATGCAGCGTGCTCGGCCGCGCTCGCGGTCGTGATTTCATTAGCAAGCCAGTGATACTGGCCGTAGAACATCGTCAACATGATCGCGGCTACGGCAATGCCGAGCGTCAGGACGTAAAGCAGATATCTTGGAATTCTACGGCCGATCATTTGTCATCAAGCACTTCCGGGCATCGCGTGGCGTTCGAAGGCCACGGCCAAACGGCCTGCGGGCCATTTTATTTATTGTTGTTATGAACGAATTGGCTGCTATCAGTCTAGCATCCGCCAACCGGTTCAGAGCTTATTTCTGGCACAGACTGGTTGGCGGCCGGGCCTTGCAGACCGAAAGGCTATCGTATATGGGACAAATAGTACAGATATAGCTGTTCGAGGCTCACTTATCCTGGCGCTTTTCAACAAATTCCAGGGGCTCATCGGGCCCGTTGGTTTTCATAACCCCTTCCACGACGGCGCCTTCCGCGACGGCGATCGCGGTGGCGGTTACGGTGCCCGAGATACGAGCCGTGTCCGTAATTTCCACCTTGCCGGCAGCGACAATATCGCCTTCGACATGCCCCGCGACGATGACGTCGGTAGCCTCGATCGTGCCTTTCCACAGGCCGTTCCTGGCGAGTGTGACAGTCCCGTTCAGATCGCAGTCACCCTCGATCTCACCGTTGACCAGGTAACTGCCGGATCCGGTAATCAGACCAGAGATTTTGCAGCCCTCGTTGATAAGCGTTGCAGCACCGGATGAGCGGTCGCGCAGTCGTCGCAATCGAGCGTCGTTCATGGAAATGGATCCCGTGGGTGGTTTTGGAGCGCCAAAGCGAATAGTACCTTCAGTGCGGCGCAAATGCAGGAATCAGCGGCCCTTGTCGACGTAGCCGCGGCCAATCGTGTCGATTGTGACGAGCACACCGCCTTCGAATCGCAGGCGGCGCATAAACTTGCGCGGTCCGAAGTTGTACACAAACTCGGTGATGACGACTTCCGCACTAAACGTGCTGTATCCCGGGAAGTAAGATCGGGTCCAGCCCGGCGACAATTGCCGTGAGTCGAGACTGACACTGCGCAACGCATAGCCCAGGCGCCGTCTCGTCGTGGGCTCGCCACACGCAGCGATTACCTGCGCTTCGTGCATGCCATCCACAACCAGCTTGCCGCCACAGCGAAACGCTGCGGCCGGTTCAGCCAACAAAAGTGCGGCGGCAAGAACCGCAGAACAAGCTACCGATTTGTGTGTATGGCAATGCATTGCTAAGACCCAGACTACCAAGCGCTATGTTGGCTTGCACGCGCTTATGGTAAAACAGCGGACTCAGCAATGCGTAATGCGCAAGCGGCCGATGCGGCGCCTCACAAAGAAGGTCGATTTGAGCAAGGGTTTCGACAAGCGTTTGAACGCACTCGCCAGCGGCGAATCAGGGGTTTTGGCCGGCGGCCGCAAAGGCATCGAAAAGGAGTCGCTGCGTCTAGACATGGACGGGTATCTATCGCAGGCGCCGCACCCGGCCAGCCTCGGCTCGGCATTGACTAGTCGATTTATTACGACGGACTTTTCCGAAGCACTACTTGAATTTGTCACGCCGGCCTTTGAGAGCACCTGGGAGACGCTGCGGTTTCTTTGCGATATTCACCAGTTCGCCTATGCGCGTCTTGACAATGAATTGCTCTGGGTTGCGAGCATGCCGTGCAGAATTCCGCCTGACGCGGATATTCCGCTGGCGCGCTACGGCACATCGAACGTCGGGCAGATGAAAACAGTTTATCGGCGTGGACTCGGACATCGCTATGGCCGGCATATGCAGACCATCGCCGGCGTGCACTTCAATTACTCATTGCCTGAATTTTTCTGGCCGCATTACCGCGAGATAGTGGGCGACAATCGAAACGAAGATAACTTTCGCTCGGACCAGTATCTGGGTCTCGTGCGCAATTTTCGGCGCTTCGGTTGGCTCGTGCTGTATCTGTTCGGTGCGTCGCCGGCAATGTGCAAGTCGTTCGGCAGCGAATCGGATCTGCACATGCCGTCTTTGAGTAAAGATACCTGGTACGAGCCGTTCGGGACCTCGCTCAGAATGAGCGATCTCGGCTACAGCAACAAGAACCAATCGCGCATTAACATTTCGCTAAGCAGTCTGGATGACTATATCCGCGACCTGCGGAGCGCAATGAAAACACCGGAGCCCGGGTACGAGAAAATCGGCGTCAAAATTGATGGGAAGTACCGGCAGCTGTCAGCCAATCGCCTGCAAATCGAGAACGAATATTACAGCCCGATCCGACCCAAACGTGTGGCGAGATCAGGTGAGAGGCCGACAGCAGCGCTACGGCGGGGCGGAATCGAGTACGTAGAGATTCGCTCACTCGATATCAACATTAGTGATCCAGCCGGCGTAAATCAAAATACAATGCGGTTTATCGAGGCGTTTTTGATCTATTGCCTGCTTGAAGACAGCGCACTTCTCGACGACACGTCAAGCAGCGAATGCAGTCACAACCAATCTGCGACCGCCAAGCATGGGCGCGACCCAGAGTTCCGGCTGGCTCGGGATGGACGCGAGGTGACGCTTGCCAGCTGGGCTCACGAGATTCTGCACAACGTGTCTGGCATCGCAGAATTGATCGATATGGGCGATGGTGGCGAAAGTTACTCGCAGGCAGTGCGCATGATGCGGGGACTGGTTGACGATCCCATGGCTACACCATCGGCGCAATTGCTCGAAGCGCTCACAGCGGCGCAGTGCAGCTTCTTCGAATACGCATTATCCGTCGCACTGGGGCATCGGAATTATTTCGCGTCTATCGCAGCGCTCTCTGATTCACGACAACGGGAATTCGAGCAGGAAGCCGCGCGTTCTATTGAGGAACAGAAGACGATCGAGGCAAGCGACGAAATTAGTTTCGATGAGTATCTTGCGAATTACTTTAGTTCGGATTGAACTAGAAAGGCAGCGGAGTGCCGCTTTCAAAAGCATATTCGCGGTGCAGCCGTTGCAGCAACTTCGTCATCGCGCCTGCCTTGCCGTCACCAATCTGACGGCCGTCAGCTTCAAGAACCGGCGTCAGCTCACCCATAGTGCCGCTCGTAAACACTTCGTTAGCCGTATATAACTCAGTTAGCGACAGGTTTCTTTCCTCTGCAGGAATGTCGTGTTGACGGCAGATATCGAGAATCATCTGCCGCGTCAGGCCCGGCAAACAACTATCGGCATGAGGCGTGAAGATAACGTTATTTCTGACAAGAAACAGATTCGTGTCGTTTGTCTCGGAAACGAAGCCGTGTAGGTCAAGCATTATCGCGCTGTCTGCACCAGCGACATTCGCTTCGATTGACGCGAGGATATTGTTGAGCAAGTTGTTGTGATGAATTTTGGAGTCCAGACATTGCGGTGTGTTGCGGCGCGTCGAGGCTGTAACGACGCGAATGCCATTATCGCAATAGACAGGAGGCTTCCACTCCGCAAGAACTATCAGTGTGCATCCCGACTGATTGAATCTCGGGTTCATTCCGGAGGTTATCTTCTCGCCGCGAGTCAACGTAAGCCGTATGTGAGTTTCGTTTCGCATGCCGTTTGCCTCGAGCGTGCAAAAAACAGCATCGCGGATTTCCTCGGATGACGGTACGGCTTGGAAGGCGAGCGCTTTAGCGGAGTTTTGCAGACGCTGCAGGTGTCCTTCGAGCGCGGCGATTCGACCGTTGTAGACGCGCAGTCCTTCCCAAACGGCATCCCCGCCTTGAACGGCGCTGTCAAACACGGACACCTTGGCCGCATTGCGCGGCAGCAGTTCGCCATTGACGAAGATCACGATATCGAGGTTGCGCGAATCGGGCATGCTCATCTAGTTGTCCTCGCTGTTTTTTGCACGAATCGATTGTTCATACAAACGCTCATACCACGGTTCGCACTCAGC
>JAOTUB010000173.1 GCA_029864095.1 Gammaproteobacteria bacterium
ACCGCGGCATTGATGAAGTAATGCTGGTGGAACCCGGCAGCCAGGGTCGATTGATGCGCCAGGCCGCCCGAATACGGCGGCGGCGCAGTGCTGACCCAGTTCCAGCTACCGATTGGCGTCGCCCCGGCCGGCAGGGCGTCGTCGATCCAGGCAACATCGCTGCTGTCGTTATCGGTGATCGTCAGCATGGCCTCAGGCACGGCACCCAGGATCGCGCCGCTTCCAGCGCTTAGCGTTAGTGCGATAGCTTCATTGCCTTCGATCAGTGCATCCTCGAGCACCGGCACGCTGAAGGTCTGGCTGTCTTCGCCGTCGGCAAAACTCAGGGTGCCACTTGTGGCGATGTAATCGACGCCCGCCGACGCGCTAAGGTCGGCCGTCGCGTAGTCGACGGTGAAGCTGGTACTGGCGCCCCCCGTGCGGCTGACCGTGATGATTGCTGCCACACCCGCTTCGCTGACACTGTAAGTCGCGTCGCTGAAAGCCACCTCGGCAGGCGGCGGCGGCTCGTTGGCACAGGTGTACACCCTCACATCATCCAGCACCCAGCCGAACGGTCCGCTGACAGAGCCGTCGGTGCTCGTATGCCAGCGGAAGCGGACGCTCTGGCCCTTCAGGATGCTGAGATCCAGGCGCGTGGAGACATAACCGTGGCTTTCATCACCGAAAGCCGGGTGATTGGCATTGGGATTTGCCGGGTTATCTTGAATCGTTGCGTTGTAGGCCTGGCCACTTTCGATGAGTGGTCCGGCATCACTCCAGGTCACACCTGCGTCTATGCTGTATTCGAGGAAACCGCCGTCCCAATAGGCCAAGTCAAAGGTCTCGAAATCGAACGACGCCTCGAAGGCGAAGGAGTGTTTGAAGTGAAGGTACGGCTTGGCGCTCGCGGGCAACGGCACGTCTACGTTCATCTCTGCCGTCGCGTCGGTACTGACGAAACTGTCGCGCCCCCAGAGCATGAACTCACCGGAAGCCGCATAACCAAAGTCGTGGACCCACGCGGCGATCGGGCTGCCGGAGACATTGACGAGGTCCCACTGGCTGGTGCCATTTTCGAGATCATCAAAAAAGAGATCGTCGGGGGGGTCGCCGCCGATACATATGGGAGCATCTGGATGAAAGTTCTGCGGGTCAGTGTCCATTTCCACCGCATCAACGGCGGCTTGGACGTTCAGGCAATCAACACTGGTGATACCGTCAATGCCTATGAGGTTCTGGCAGGCCTGGTTCAGCGCCGTGTAGAGATCCGCATAGTCCGAGCCGGACGTGAGCAGATTAGTCTGTGCCTCGTAGTAAATGTCCGCGACCTTGCCGAGTCCCAAACCGTTGACGGTGTAGCCGTTGAATATGTCGCCATCGGTCATCAGGTAGGCGGCTTTGTTGTTTATGCCGCTGTTGAAGTGCACGCCACCGTTGTCGCTCGAGGACGTGTAATAAAGAGGACTCGACATTTTGTCGGGATCGCCCATCGCAGGGGGATCGGCCATGTCACGAATAACACCGACGGAACTCGTGAGGTCTTCGCCGATCAGCCAGCGCACGGACGGGGAATCGTCGCCGGCGCTGTTGCTCAGATCAACGAACTCGCCCCAGATATCGGATAATGATTCATTAATTGCACCGGATTCGTAGTAATACAACAGCTTCGAGGTGTTTTCCGTGACGCCATGGCTGAGTTCGTGGCCTACCACGTCGTCCACTGCGAGCCCCGTGCAGTAAACCATCTGCGTACCGTTCCAGAAGGCATTGGGACAGAGGAAGTCACTGTAGTGCACGGTGGAGGTCAGGGTCTGCCCGGCATCGTCCAGGCTGTCGCGGCCGTGTTCGTCAAAATAAAAATCATAGGTGTCACCGGCAAACTGATGGGCGTTGCGAGCTTCACTGTCCCCGGCCACACAGCTGGCGTCGCTCTCGTCACAGACCAGCGTGCCGGGCAGGTTGTTGGTGTTATTTGCAGTGAATGTTTCGCGGTTCTTTGCCGGCTCGATTAGGTTGATGTGCAAGGTGATGCCAGCGGTTTTTGCATCGATGAACAGCAGCTCGCGTATGCTGTGAGGTTGCTGCATGTTGGTCACCTCGATGCGCCAGGCAAGGCTCGCATCGCGGTCCCCGGGTTTCATTATTTTAGGATCGACGATCCACAGCTCCGGCACACCGGTCCGCAGCCGCCCTTTGTGCACGTCATACCACTTTGCGACTGTCTCCCGTGCCAGCCTGCGTGCCTCGCCCCGATTGATGTCGGGCCGGACATCAACATCGAGGTCGATGCTGATCTCTCCGCTCATTGAGATTAACCGGCGGTATTCATCCAGATTCACCAACAGCTCGCCGGTGAGAACGGGTATTCCCTTGTGAAGCTGGCGGTAGCGATGGCGGGAGCCGCCACGGGGCTTGGTTTTTTCACCAACCGGGCGCATCTCCTGGTCCGGGCTGGTGAGCCCGAACATCGGGCCGAAGTGTTTGACGGCCTCCATGCCGGCGAAATCCGCGCGGGTTACTTCATTTACCGAGGGCACCGTGAGGGGCGCCTGCGGCCACGCCCCGATGAGGCGGACCGCACCGGTACGCGGGTCGATTTTTATGCGAGCGTTTTGCGCCGTGAGGTCGGCGATTTGCTCGCTAAAGTCATTTGGGGGGGCGGCGTTGGCGTTGAATAACAGCAGGCCTGCCACGAATCCCACGAGTAGTCGCATCATCTCGTGTCCTCTCCTTACTGTATTATTCTTATTCCCTGTCTTTCTCCTAATTATTAATACCATACACCTAATCTACTAGCATAGCCGTCGCTTGCCGCGAAATTCGGACTTATGTTGCGTCAGGGGGTACGTTCGGCCCGTATTCCAGCACGCGTGCGTGCCAATCGCCGCAACGAACGGTTCGGCCAGCATTTGGAGCGGCTGGGGCTGTTTGTTCGCGACGACTTTGCATTCAGTGATGCGCGATGCTGACGCTGGCTCAGCCGCCTGCGTAAATAGTCAGCAAGCCGATCGTATTGTTGAAACCGTGCGCCAGCGCCGCGGGCCAGATACTGCCGCGGCCCAGAAGGGTTAGCCCGCCGTAGATCAAACCGCTCGTCACGGTGCCCGCGATTCCCGCTGGCCCCTGGTAAACGTGCACAAGCCCGAAGATCACAGCCTGAACAATCAGCGCGAATGCAAACGCAAGGCGACTGTCGCCCAGGGCGAATGCCACACTGCGCATCAACAGAATTCGAAAGGCAAGCTCTTCGCCGAATGCCGCCACGGTCCAGCTGAACGCCAGCATGGCAATGAGCTGCGAGGTCGACCCCGTGACGTCGGCAAATCGCGTCAGGTCACGCCCGGAACCGAAGAGCTGTTCCCAAATAGGTTCCAGGATCAGACCGCTGAGCTGCAGCAGCGCGACGCCGGCCGCCGCGAATGCAAGATACAGCAGCGGTCTTTGCGGTGGACCGAAGCCAAGACCTCGGAGCGGAATCCCGGCGCGGACGAAAAGAAACGCCGCCGCGATTGTGATGCCCACATAGAACAGCGTTGCGTAGCCTGACAAGGTTCCCACGATTCCTGTGCTGCCCGACTGCAGCCGCAGCCATGCGACGACGATCAATCCCGCGGCAAAGCCGGCGACGAACACGGGAACTTTTCTGGCCATGCGCTAGTTCATTTGATGGTGACGGCCGTGCCGCTGACACTGACCATGAGCATGCCACCTCTCTCGCCGACCGTTTCATAGTCGATGTCGATGCCAACGATTGCATTGGCACGTAACTCTCGCGCTTTGTCGGCCATCTCCTCAAAAGCGATTTCGCGTGCTCTATTCAATTCCCGCTCATAGGCTGCCGAGCGCCCACCGACGATGTCGCGTATGCCGGCAAAGAAGTCTTTAAAGATGTTAGCGCCCAAGATGGCTTCGCCTGTTACTACGCCGTAGTAGGCACTGATGGCCTTGCCTTCGATGCTTGGAGTGGTTGATTGAAGCATGACTGTTCCTTCGCTGACCCAAAGCAGAAAGGTTATCCCATTCGCCAGATGGAGATCCGCAAGTCACAGGTCTGGACGGCCTGATGCAGTGAAAATTCTGCCCGCGGATCGCAACATCCACGGAAACGGCGCTGAATTTTGCGCGCAATTGGAGTATAATGATTGATTACCCGCGCCGGCCCAATTAACCGTCCGCTCCTAAGCGGGCATTGAGATCTATTCCCTTATGACTGCAGAAGACTATGAAATCGTTTCGGTACGGCCAGCAGAGGCTCCGCCTGACATGGAAGGCTCGGGGTGGCATTGCTACGTAATCGGGCAGGGCACGAATATGATCCGCGGGTATCGCCAGGGAGATCTCAATGCCGTTACTACGGCCGTGGAGGAGATCGTCTTGCGTTTGAACGAGCGTCGTTTCGGCAAACGCGGCCGTGTCCACCTGGATATGTCCGTGCGAAAGAAGCCGCTTGCATCGAAATGACTCGTGCGGCGAAAGGCCGCACGCATTGCTGAGTCACCACCTGTCATGATCTGCCGATAGGCAGTAGCAATTCCTTTCTTTCAGCGGCAGGTCTGTTATAGTCCGCCGCGTCATGGCGCACATCGGTCTGCGCCACTCACTCCGCCCCGCAATCCTGCGGCACCCGGAGCTACTTTAGAGTCCCAGCCTGGATCGAAGCTTTCACGGCGAAACGCCGTTATTGTGTCGGGCTGCCCGGAGTAAGAAATCAGTGTTATTTAATCAACTCGGCCTGTCGGCCGAACTGTTGCGTGCGGTCGATGAACAAGGTTACAAAGAGGCAACCCCGATCCAGCAGCAAGCTATCCCTCTCATTCTCGAAGGCCGTGATGTCCTTGCTGGCGCCCAGACGGGCACAGGCAAAACCGCGGGCTTCACATTGCCAATGTTGCACCAATTGCAACACGGCACCGTCAATCGACGGCGCATACGTGCCCTGGTGCTGACGCCCACTCGCGAACTGGCCGCACAGGTCGGTGAGAGCGTCCGCGACTATGGCCGGCACCTGCCGTTCCGGACTGCCGTCATATACGGTGGCGTCAGTATCAACACGCAAATCGCGAAGCTGAAGAAAGGCGTGGACGTTGTCGTTGCGACGCCGGGCAGGTTGCTCGACCACCTGCAACAACGAACCATCGATCTTAGCGCCGTCGAATTTCTGGTGCTGGACGAAGCGGATCGTATGCTCGACATGGGCTTCATCCGCGACATACGCAAGGTCATAAAAGCGCTACCCGTCAGACGTCAGAACCTGTTGTTCTCGGCGACTTTTTCAGCGGAAATCCGTCGTCTGGCTTCAGACTTGTTGAATGCACCAACTGAGATCCAGGTTGCAGTCAACGGCAAACCGGCAGACCGCGTTAATCAGATCGTGTACCCGGTCGACCGGCAGCGTAAGCGTGAACTCCTGTCGCACCGTATCGGCGTCGAGAACTGGCGCCAGGTGCTTGTATTCACGCGCACCAAGCACGCCGCGAACCGTCTGGCAACACAGCTCGATGCCGATGGTATAAAGGCGACCGCAATTCACGGTAACAAGTCGCAGGCTGCGCGCATTCGCGCCCTGAATGAATTCAAGTCGGGCAAGGTTAGGGTGCTGGTCGCAACCGATCTTGCTGCGCGCGGACTCGATATCGAGCGCCTGCCGCACGTCGTCAATTATGAATTGCCGCACGTGCCGGAGGACTACGTGCATCGTATTGGTCGCACCGCACGCGCAGGTCATGCAGGGCATGCGATATCGCTGGTTTGTGTCGACGAGCACAAACTGCTGGCCGATATCGAACAGCTGCTGCAAACGAAGATCAGCAAAGAGGTGATTCCGGGTTACGCACCGGATCCGCGCATCAGGGCAGAACCGGTCTCGAAAGGTCGCTCGCAGCGGCCGTCGGGCAAGCGCAACGGCGGGCAGAAGAAGCGCCACTCCGGACCACCAAAAGGTGCCGGCGCCGGGCAACGACCGTCACCCGGGCGCGCCAACTATGCCAAGGGTTCGCAGCGATCTGCCGGCCGGTCTCGGTAAAACTACGAATGCAAATCTGGTCGACGATGGGTTAAACAGGGGGTATCCAGCACTCACGGATTAGTCGTCCGCGGAGCAAACGATGTCCCGCCGCAACCCCATCGAAG
>JAOTUB010000174.1 GCA_029864095.1 Gammaproteobacteria bacterium
ACATAGAAATCGTCGGCCAAATCGAAGTCGAGCCATGCATCCGGTCCATAGATCTGATTAAACGCGAAATTTGCAAAGTCGTTAGGATAGTCATGTGGATCGCGGCATGCGCTACAGAGGATATTGACGGAATTTGCCTGCGCCCGGCAGACATCCGCGGCGAGCGTTGACAGCAGTACGAAAATTAGGAGTAGGCTACGCATCGTCGCGCCCTCCAATCATGACCTCGCCGAAGACGGTCTGTTGTATGCCGCGCATGGACTCGAACAACGTCTCGACACGTGCATCTAAAGAGGCTATCTGGTCGGTACTGACGCCAACTTTGATGAGTTCGATTCTGAGATAAGTCGATTTGTCGGGGGCGCCGCCGAGCCGTGCCGCGAGTGCCGCTAGTTCGTACTGGTGTTTGATATTGGCAACGTGTGGGGAGCCGTTGACAGCGATCGTTCCAAACAGCTGGTCGGACAACCACGCGATGTGTTCGATATCGCCGCCGTCCAGCGCGGACGCACGTATCAGCAAGTCGAAGGACTTCTTGTTGTCCTTACCAATCAGACGTTTGCCGAGCACGGCGGCGGCGGCGGCGTCGGAGTAGGCCATCACCGCAAGCGTCTTGTCGGCATAAACGGCGTAGGGATGCGGCAGTGCGGTGTGTTTCGGCGTGCAGGAGTGCGCGGAGAACATTTCCCCCTCCGGCGTCACATAGTCGTTAAGTTCAACAGTGCAGTTCCTGTCCTTGCGCACGCGCAGGCCAAGCGCGGTTTCAGATTTGCCGTCGGCGAGACCGTGCGGTTCAGGCGCATGCCGGCCCACGGCAGCCGGCAGCCGGATACTCGCGTTGTTGCCGGGCTCGGCTTGCTTTTGCGGCAGGCTACTCGGCGCATCGCGGAACAAGGCGTAGCCAACACAAGCGACGGATACGCAAAGCAGGGAGATAATTATGGTTTTCATAGCCAACGTTCCTTCCTTGGTAGTTGAGCAGAAGCATCACTGTATGCGCAGAATGCCGAATCTGCGTGCCGCAAAAGTACGTGGTTTGTGTTGTTTTGGCGCGGGTACGTAAATGTACGCATTGAATTCCCTCTAGTGGACACCGACGTAACAAGCGGAGAGTTGTGCCCTGTGGTCTATTTCCCTGTTCAACAGGGCGAGGAATTGGCAAATGATGAAAGATATGAGGCATGCGTGTTGCGGGCCGAATGGCAAGCCGGACTTCGAAAAAATGACGCATTACATGGAGCGGCAAGATCGTTCCAGTATGTTCGATGCGATCGGCTGGGCCTTGTTCTTTATTTGGGTCGGCGTGGCCTGGCTCATGGAACTTGGCATCGGCTACGGTCTGCTCGGTGTAGCCGTCCTGACACTCGGTATGCAGGGCATCAGATACTTCAGGGACGTCAAGGTTGAGGGATTCTGGGTCGTAATCGGCCTCGCGTTTCTGGTTGGCGGCTTTTGGGAACTCTGGAGCGTTGCGATTCCGCTGGCTCCGGTGGTCTTGATCGCTGTCGGTCTCGGGCTGTTGATCTGGCGGTTGACGCGTACCGAGAAAACGGACTGACATTCGTCAAAAGCGCTGCAAGGGGCAGCACCTGCCGGGCAAAGTAGGTGCAGTGGCGCAGTCTGCGCCAAGGGTCACACTGCGATTCCGGAACAATGGCCCTTTTTGGTATTTGAACCAGCGACAATGTGAACTGGGTTGCATTTTTTTGCGTGCAATTGAGTAATGTTCGATTGGAGGCTCGGGCAAAAGCAACACGGGATTTGGTGCACGGCCGCATTGACATGCTGTTAACCGGATTATGCAGGCAGAACAACCCCAACTTGGCGATCAGGCGTTTGGCAAAGACGCTGCAACATTGGTTACGGTGCCGTACCAGTCGCACCGGGACGCGCTGACGTTCATTCAGACCGTACTGCGGAGTCCGCGCGGGGTTGGCGTACTCCACGGGCCACGCGCCTCGGGCAAGACGACCATTGCCCGCCTTGTGCAGGAAAGACTGCCGGAGCAGGTCGCTGTCGCGAGGATCGACGGCACTGACGCGCGGCCACGCGGCTTGCTGGTCGAGATGCTTGCCCAGTTCGGCTACAACACGGACCTCGAATCACCCGGCGAGTTGTTGCAAATGGTCACCGTTTTTGCGATGCAGCAGACGCGATCTATGCAGCCGCCGATACTGATCATCGACAATGTCGAACACATGTATCCGAGCGCACTGCGTACGCTGGATGCACTCGCGGAGCTCAAGGTGAAGCATCGCTTCGCATTGCGCATATTGGTGACGGGCGATGAAGGACTCAGCGCGCTGATCGCATCCGAAAACCTGCAAAACATCGCACAGCGACACTTCGGCATATTTTCGATTGGTCCCTTGTCGGAGCGAGAAACGCAACAGTATCTTTATGCGCGGCTAACAGCGTGCGGTTTGCAACAACCAGACAGCGTATTCACCGTCTCGACATGCGAGCGCCTGCATGAGTTATCCGGCGGTTGGCCGGGTCTCATCAATTACTATGCGCAAGAAGCCTTGCGACCCGAAAGACCACGACTCATTGTCACGCGCGATGGCGAGACCGTGTCGCGCTATACGTCCAATACCAAGAAAATCCTGATTGGTCGCTCCGAATTTGCCGACCTCGTCCTCGACGATGAGTATGCGAGCGCGATGCATGCCGTATTACTGCTGTATTCGAATGCGCTGGTCATGCTTGATCTGAATAGTTCCAACGGCACCACCGTGAATTCAGTTCGCCTGAAAAGTACGATCCTCAAAGAAAACGACATCATCTCGATCGGCCACCATCGGCTCAAAGTCGAGAACGCACCTGCAATGAGTGCCGACATTGCACAGCGCGTCAACCTGCCCGACACAATCAGAACGAAGAGCCTCACCGAAATGCGGCGCCTGCAGGACGATTTACGCGTCGTGGCCGCCGCGGAGAAGCAGCGGGGCTGATCAATCGACTGCGGCGCTTGCGCTCAGCGCACTGCGCTGGCCAAGTTTCCCGGCCCGATCTGCGGGCCGCCGGAGCGCTGCATGTTGTTGCCAGCAAAGAATGCGGCCGATTCTGCTGACAACGGCGACCACCGTGCCCGGTATAACGCCGTTGTTGCGGGGTGGCACGGCTATGTTCAAACCCATGGCCATCACGATCGTATTCGGCCTCGCGTATGCGACCATGCTCACATTGCTGGTTATTCCGGTGCTCTACGCGATGCTGTTTCGTGTTTCATTTGCGAAGTACGCCTGAACAAGAAAGGCCCACACGAGGTGGGCCTTTTGTTCGTCTCCGATTCAGCCGCTATCCGGCGTTAAGTTCCTCGAGCAATGCTTGCGCAGCGCCCCTGAAAAACGGCAGATTGGGGCTAAGCGTGTTCCTGTTGGCCGCGCGAGTAGCGAGGTCGATAGCCTGATCAGTGTGGCCCAGGTCGGCATGTATGACGGCGGCCCAGTACAGGACGATTGGGTCCAGTTGATTTGCCTCTCCAAAGAACACCGCCGCCGATTCGTATTCCTCGTTATACATGGCAAGAAACGCCGATAGCTCATTGATCCGGCGTTTTTCGAATGCCGTACCGTTCATTTGTGCGGCGGCGTTATATTCGGCCACTCGTGTCGCTGCAGCTTCGGCGTCGTCCATGTTCATTGCGGCTATAGCGGTTTTGAACAGGTGCGTACGCGCTGCCTGGGCCCGGTTTGCCTCGTTGAATCCGGCCTGCAGCCGGTAATCCAGAGCCGCATCATAGTATTCCTCCGCTCTTGCGGGCTCGCCCGACACCAGCATCATGTCGCCCATGTAGTCGCTGATAAAAGCCATCGCGGCGCGATCTCCCTTGACTTCAGCTTCAGCCAGCATCGTTTCACAGACTTCCGTCGCGGCGTCGTAATTACCGGCAAACAGATGTGACGTGACCGAGCTGAACATTGCGCCCTGGCGTTCGGCAAAATTGCGCGCCCGCGCGAGCATCTGATCAGCGGCTTCCTGTGCCAGCTCCGCCTCACCTTTCAGTGACTCGTTGATGGAAATACCGGCATATGACGCGGCAAAACCCGGTTCGATTGCGAGCGCTTTGCGATAGTTCGCGATCGACTCGTCATACTCACCCATTTCCATCAACAGTTCAGCATACGAGTCGTAAGGATTGGCCTCATCCGGAATCAACTCGATGTACCTGGCAAACGAGTCCCTCGCGCTATCCAGGTCGCCGAGGCTGCGATACGCATAGCCCAGCGCGTTATAGGCACTTGCAAAATCGGGATTGATCGCTGTGGCGTGCCTGTAGTGTTCAACGGCGCCGGCAAAATCCTGTTGGCCGTTCATGTAGTAACCGAGCTGCATATGCACCCGTTCGTCCTGCGGGTACATCGCAACGAGTTTGGTTAGCGCATCAAGCTGGGCCTCCTGATCGTTCTGTGACGCCGCATAGAGCGCAGCAATGTAGAGTTGTTCGCCTTCTGAAGCGGATCCTGCACGTTCGTTGGCCTTGCTCGCAGCGTCGAAGTAGTCGGCAGTGCTCTGCGCTGTTTGCGCGAGCATGTAGTAGCCCATCGCAAATCCGTCATCTGCTGCGACCGCTTGTGCAAATGCTTCGTTGGCATCGACGGCATGCAGGTCATCGAGCAACGCCCGACCTTGAATGTAATGTTCGCGTGCCTCGTCAGAGGTCGTCGTTATCGGCACCTTCGCGGCAGCGTCGTCCTTGCCTGACGGCTTGTCCTGTTGACTGCAAGCGGCAAATCCCAATGCTGCCGCGCACCATATCAACGGAATCAGAGTCCTAACGGAAATTGTCTTGATCACGATTCGCTCCTTATCGTTCTTTTCGTGGATCTCGTTACGGCAGGGGATTCGCCGCACAGACAAGGCTTATTGTACCCCTACTCCAGTTGGAGTCAGGCTATCGAGAAACGACATGGGGTAGGTAGCATAAGCATTTGTTATGATTAAGGTTTGATCAGGTTGGCAAATAATAATAACAGCCCCCTGAGTTTTGGGCCATGATCGGCTACTTTCGGTGACGACCGAAAGGCTCGCAACGCATGCAGCGCCGCTTCAAGAATCTGATCAAAGAACTTCGCAGCCGCAGCGTAGTCCGGACGCTGGTCGCGTATTCGGTCGTGGCGTGAATGTTGCTGCCAGTCGCCGATGTCACGTTCGATCGGCTGCCGATCCCGGACAATGCGATGACAATCCTGATCGTTCTCGTGATCATCGGTTTCCCAGTCGCTGCTATCCTGGCGTGGGTTTACGAGTTTACGGTACGCGGCATCGTCCGGCATGAAGAGACTGCGGGCGGCGCAGCGCGCCTGCCGTTTACACGGACGACAAAAAGTCCGCAGCCGATGTCGGGTACAAGCGAGCAATAAGCCTGGGCGAGCAATAACTGGCGATCAACGCCGGCGACATGATCGTAATCTCGGACATCACTTATTACTATGCTCGGCTTGGCTAATGTGAGAAGGCGATGCAGATGAACGCGAAGGCGACCAGCCAGGCGGCGGAACTCGACTACGAGCGAGAACTGTTAACGCCGTCCCTCTCTTGCAAGCCTCCGATACGAACAGGGATTCAAACAGATTTTAGAAAACGATCAATAACAACGAGGAGAAGGCGGTGAAAATTATGAGTGGGTTAGAATTTGCGGGTTTGGCTGTTGGCGCGCCTTTTGACGGCGCGGCCAGGCGCGGGTCCGCCAACGGCGTCGTGTCCGTCGTGTCCGTCGTGGTAGGCGGCGCTGCGCAGCGCAGTCAAAGCTACAGTTGCGGCGTCGAGTTCGAAGGCGGCGATGGCCTCGACCCGCGAATCATCGTCGAATAGATGACCTGAACGGTGGAGCCGGAATCCAGGCACATGTCTGGATCGCGGCCCCACCGCATAAGGAACTGCCGGGCGCCGGCCGATTCGGCCCGGATCAGGGTGCCGGAGCCGGGCTGGCATCGACGTCTACGATGACCTCGTTCGCTTCGAAAACGCCGGTCATGGGCATGCTGCCGAACAGTTCAACGATCTGACCAACATCGAGATCATCGAATGTACCCATCGTCACTTCCGACGA
>JAOTUB010000175.1 GCA_029864095.1 Gammaproteobacteria bacterium
TGTTATAGAGCATCTGCTGATAGAGAAACTCGAGCCGCATGAAGGTCCGCATGCGCTCCGAAACAGGCTGTTCGTAATGCGCGGGGACGCTGCGAGCAGTATGGGGCGCAATTTTCTTTGCCGGTTTGGCCATGGGGGTATTTTGCGCTACAGCACCCTGTCAGGCAAATGGGCTTTCCGAGTTCCAAGAGACACGACCAGGACACTCATCTCCCTCATGGCTCGCTGCGCTTTACTTCGGTCGATAAATGTCCTGGTCGTGCCCTTTCAGCCCGGCGTAGCGTTTATGCAAAGCCGCGACCTGACGTTTTGTGTCGGCGAGAGGGCCATCATTGGTGATGACGTCGTCGGCGATGGCCAGGCGCTCATCGCGGCTGGTCTGGGCAGCCAGGATGCGGCGTGCCTGTTTTTCTGATTCTGCGTCGCGTGCGAGCAGGCGGCGAATCTGGGTGTCTGCATCACAATCAACAACCAGAATTCGATCAACAAACGACTTCAGGGAAGATTCGACCATAAGTGGCACGACGATGAGCTGGTAGTCGCCGCCGGCATCCTCTGCCTGCCGTCTCGTTTCCGCCTGTATTCGGGGATGCAATATCGCTTCGAGCTCGCGACGCGCGGCTTCGTCGGTAAATACGAGTTGCCGCATCGCATTGCGATCGAGCGTCCCGTCCTTCCGAATCATGGAGTCACCGAAAGCTTGCCGAATCTCGTCGAGCGCCGGCTGCCCCGGAGCGACGACCTCGCGCGCGATGACGTCGGTGTCGATAACAGCCGCGCCGAGTGCTCTGAACATGTCAGCGACAGTCGATTTACCGCTTGCGATACCGCCGGTCAGGCCAACGCGCAGCGGTTTTTTGGCATGCTGCATAGTCGCCGCCACTTACAGGAACAAATCCAGGTAAGCGGTCGCAATCGTTTCCCCGTAAAGCATCGTGATCCAGCCCGCCGCGGCAAGATAGGGGCCGAACGGAATAGGTAGCTGGCGGTCGCGGCCGCGGAATACGATCATCGAGATGCCGATGATGGCGCCGACCACGGCGGACATCAGTATAATTGTCGGCAATGCCTGCCAGCCGAGCCAGGCGCCGAGGGCTGCAAGCAATTTGAAATCGCCATGGCCCATGCCTTCCTTCCCGGTGACCAGCTTGAATAGCTGGTAAACGCTCCACAGGCTCAGGTAGCCTGCCAAGGCCCCAACAATCGCCCGTTGTGGCGAAACAAACAGCGTTTCGGCACCCTCGAGCGGGTGCAGCAGGCTCATTGCGAGCCCCACCCAGAGCAGCGGATAAACGATCGAATCAGGAATGAGCTGGTGATCGACGTCGATGAGACTGATCGCAACGAGGACACAGGTCAGCCCGATGGCCATCAGCGCCTCCCAGCCGAAACCGAAATGCCAGGCGCACATGGCCGCCAGAGCAGCGGTCAACATCTCGACGAGGGGATAACGAACCGAGATGGACTTCTGGCAGTTCGCGCATTGGGCGCCCAGTAGCAAATAACTCAGCACCGGAATGTTCTGCCACGCTGTTATAGGCTTGCCACACGACGGACAACGCGAGCGCGGTACCACGAGATTGAAACGGCCGCTAGGCAGATCTGGCGCCGGTTCACTGAGCAATTCCTCGCACTGCGTTCGCCAGTCACGCTGCATCATGAGCGGCAGACGGTAAATAACGACGTTGAGAAAACTGCCGATCATTAGCGCGAACGCAAATATTACGGCTATGAATATTACAGGCGACTGACTGAAAAGTTCGGCCATTCGATTCCTCCGGCTTCGTAATCCTGGCGCAAAAGAAAACGGCGTCCCGAGTTTCCTTGGAACGCCGCGTCAATGCAAACGTGCTTGCTGGTTGTTAAATGACCGAACCCATCTTGAAGATCGGTAGGTACATGGCGACAACCAGGCCGCCAACGAGAACGCCGAGAATCGACATGATCAGCGGCTCGAGCAAACTCGAGAGGTTGTCAACGGCATTGTCGACGTCCTCTTCATAAAAGTCCGCGACCTTGGACGACATGTCATCGAGAGAGCCAGATTCCTCACCGACCGCGATCATCTGAATAACCATGTTGGGGAACAGGTCAGTGTTTTCCATCGCCTGCTGCAGGCGCTGACCGGTTGATACTTCATCGCGCATCTTCAGGACGCCGACTTCGTAAACGATGTTACCGGTCGCACCGGATACTGATTCGAGAGCTTCGACGAGCGGCACACCGGCGGCAAACATCGTGGACAACGTACGCGCATAACGTGCGATGGCAGCTTTCTGCAAGATCGAGCCGATGACCGGAATCTTCAGAGACATGCGATCGATCCAGTGCCGCATGGCACGCGAGCGCTTCTTGAAGTAAAAAAAGGTGCCGAAGCCCGCGCCAATCAAAATGGCGAGATACCAACCTTTTTCCCGGACGAATACCGACAAATCGATCACCATGCGTGTGAACGTCGGCAAGTCTGCGCCGAAGCCCTGGAATAAGTCTTCGAACGCGGGAATGACGAAAATCAATAGAATCGTCGTAACAACAAAAGCGACAACCAGAACTGCCGCCGGATATGTCAGGGCCTTCTTGATTTTCTTTTTCAGTGCCTCTGTCTTTTCCTTGTACGTTGCGATTTTTTCGAGCAAGGTCTCAAGAGCACCGGCCTGTTCGCCGGCTTCGACGAGGTTGATAAACAGGTCGTCAAAATACAGCGGGTGTTTAGCTAGGGCCTCGGCCAACGCACTGCCGCCTTCGACGTCGCCTTTGATCGCCAGGATCAGCTTTTGCATCGCCGCATTTTCGTGGCCCGTACCGACGATCTCGAACGACTGCACGAGTGGAATGCCCGCAGCAAGCATCGTTGCCAGCTGCCGACTGAATATGGCGATATCGGCTGGGGTGATTTTTCCGCCGCCGCTGAACAGACCTTTGCTCTGCTTCTTGATGCGGGACGGCACAACGCCCTGGCGGCGCAAATCCGCACGTACGGCAGCCTCAGTGGCCGCCATGCTCTTGCCTTTGACCTTTTGGCCCTTTCTATCCGTGCCTTCCCAGATAAAGGGAACGCTACTCGCAACTGCTGAATTAGCCATGTCTCTTGCCCACTAAATGAGGTATAAATCTATTCAATTGTAACCCGATTGATTTCCTCAAGGCTGGTAACCCCTTCCTTGACTTTGTTCAATCCCGCACGCCGTAAATCGTATACCCCTTCTTTCGTCGCCTGTTCGGCGATTGTCATGGCGTTGCCGCCTTCCATTATTATTTTGCCCATGGTCTCGGACACTTCCATGACCTGGAATATGCCGACCCGGCCTTTGTAACCTTCATTGCAGCTCTTGCATCCTTTCGGGCCGAAAACCGTTATACCCTTATCGAGGTCCTCGGCCTCGAAACCCTCTTTCTCGAGTGCTTCACGCGGAATTTCCCTGGTTTCTTTGCAGCTGTCGCAAAGGCGTCTCGCCAAACGCTGGGCGATAATCAGGCTGACCGACGTTGCGATTGCGTAGGGCTTGACGCCCATGTCCACAAGACGGGTCAAGGTGCGCGGTGCGTCGTTCGTGTGCAGCGTAGAGAGCACAAGGTGACCGGTCTGAGCGGCCTTGATCGCAATCTCGGCGGTCTCGAGGTCTCGAATCTCGCCGACCATGATGACATCGGGATCCTGACGCAAGAAGGCTCTGAGCGATGACGCGAAGGTCAGGCCAACCTTCGGATTGACGTTGACCTGATTGATGCCCGGAAGGTTGATTTCTGCCGGATCCTCCGCGGTAGAGATGTTGCGGTCGACGGTGTTGAGAATATTGAGGCCCGTGTAAAGAGAGACCGTCTTACCCGAACCGGTTGGTCCCGTGACGAGAATCATGCCATACGGTTTTGCGAGGTGTTTCTCATACATCGCCCGCTGACGATTGTCGTAGCCCAGCATTTCGATGCCGAGTTTGGCGCTTGACGGGTCCAGAATACGCAGCACGATTTTTTCGCCGAACAGGGTGGGGCAGGTGTTGACACGAAAATCGATCGCCCGGTTTTTTGACAGGCGCATCTTGATGCGGCCGTCCTGTGGCACACGCCGCTCAGCGATGTCCATGCGCGACATGACCTTCAGGCGCGCGCAAACCTTGTTCGCAAGCACCACCGGCGGTTGCGCAACCTCTGATAACACGCCATCGAGACGGGTCCTGACGCGAAAGAACTTTTCGTAGGGCTCGAAATGCACGTCCGATGCGCCGCGTTTGATTGCATCCAGCAAGATCTTGTTTACGAACCGGACAACCGGTGCATCTTCGATGTCGTCGCGATGCACATCTTCGACCTGGTCATCCTCGCCCGATATATCGAGATTCTCGAGATCGAAGTCATCGTCCGCGAGGTCGCCCATCGTCGTATCCACGGCCTCGATGGCCTTGACGATACGTTCTTCGAGTTTGTCCTGCTCGACGACAACTGGATCGATGCGCAGGCTCGTCTGAAACTTGATGTCGTCGATTGCTTGCAGATTTGTGGGATCAGAGATTCCCAGGAACAGTCGCTGGCCACGCTTGACCAGGGGAATAACGCGGTGCTTATTGACGAGTTTCTGATCGACGGAGCGGACGACATCCAGGTCGATCTCAATGGCGTCGAGATCCAGTAGCGGAACGCCAAATTCGTGCGATGCTGCCACGGCGATCGAGCGTGCATTGGCCAGCTCTTCATTGACCAGGTAGGCAACGAGCGGAACCTTCGCCTTTTTGGCGGCATCAGTCGCCTCGAGTAGCTTCTCCTCGGAAACTATTCCGTCCTGCACAAGCCGCCTTGGCAGGCCCGCAAGATTCGATTGTGATGCTGTTACGGCCATACGTTTTCAGGCTGCCCGAGCGATCCTTTGAGCATCACAGTCTCACTGATCTAAGTCGCCGGATCAACTCGATTTTGTGCGGGGGTTCACAGTTAGCGGATTTGATTAAGTCAAGCGTCGAAAATCCGCCGAATCGGGCGAATCTGGCTGTCGCTGGCGCCCTAATTTCGGCAGCTGGAAGGCAGGTAGCGCGTGTCGAGAGTTGGCAGGGCATGGGCTGCTGTGATGCCCCCGCCGGTCATTTCCACGCTTCCTGCAACTATGGCGGCTGTGCCGCAGCGCCAGACCACGCTGCTGTTGCCGGACGTATAGGGCGTTACCGACAGCGTCTGGCCGAATATGTCCTGGTGGGCATCATTGCCGAACATAATGTCCACGCGGCCATTAACGATATTCACGCCGCTGACATATTTGCCCTGCGTGTCGGTCGGCAACGGCGTCAATCCGGCGGCGGCTCGGTCGGCGGGGGGTGATCCGGCCATGTTGTAGGCGTCGACGATCGGTGCCTTGGTGGCCCCGGCCATGTTGATGCCCTCGGCGACCTGCGCTCTGACCACGTAGGTCTGGTAGGCGGACATGGCCATTGAGGCGAGAATGCCGATGATCGCGACAACGATCATCAACTCGATCAATGTGAAGCCAGTATTCCGATCTCTCATGTACGCATACCGATGGCTGTCCGGGCAACGCTCAGATCGCCACATGATACGGCATTTGGTCGCAGGACTGTTGTAGACATGATGTGGACGTTGCTCACGATGTGACGCAGTTCACGATATGCTTGTCGTGCTGCCGCGAGGGCAAAAAAAGCCCCGGACAGGCCGGGGCTTTTTCGACTTCCTATCTGAGCAATAACGCCCAATTGAAATCTTACGGTCGGCAAGCAGCCGGAAGGTGCTTGGGTGCCAGATCAGCGCTCGAGCAAACCCAGACGACACTGCCAGCGTTCGTCGTGTCCGGCGTCAGAACCAGGGTATCGCCGTTGATAGCCGCGTTCACGTCACCACCGTAGGTAACCTGGATTTCGCCGGGATTGCCGCTGCCGTCAGTACCAACGCCAACCGAGGTCACGTACTTGCCGACGATTGCGCCAGGAGCTTCCAGTCCGGCTTCATTATTGTCCGTAGCGAGGTCACCGCTGTCCTGGT
>JAOTUB010000176.1 GCA_029864095.1 Gammaproteobacteria bacterium
CAACATCCGGCATAGCGTCCGGCAGCGTGCTTACCTGGATTTCGCGCGCGACGGCAACTTCCTGATTCAGAATTGCGTTGGCGAGCAGCTCGCTCGTCATTTTCGAATGCTGGATCGCGATCGCCGCCTCTGCCGCCAGCGCCGGAGCGATCCACTTGTCGTGTTTATCGAACTGCCGGGGATATTGACCCAGCCACTGCATGACACCCAGCAGCTGATCATCCTGGCCCAGAATTGGCACGCTCAGCAGCGAACGTGTTTCGAATTCGTCGAGCTGGACCGCGGCTGCCCTGAAGCGCTCATCATCGCGGCAATCGTAAATGTTGTCGATTTCTAATGTTGCGGCGCATTGGCCGGCAAGCCCTTCACCGAGCTTCTGTCGGACGGGCTCGTCAGCGGTGGGAATGACCCGTACGAGCTCGCCAGACGGCCCGTCAAATAGCCACAGGACGCCCGCTTCGGCAACGATTGCAACCTTGCCGACTTCGATGATTTCCCGCAAGAGTTCGGGCAGCGCTTCGGGCGCCGCCAGCCGGTACATGATCTCCAGGATCTTGACCAGCGATTCACGCGTGATCTCGCTTGGGTTCTGCTCGTGCAGAGGTACGGACAGAATATGCTCCTTCCTCTTTTCTCGTTAGTTTTCTTTTACTTAGCGGCGCTTTGACAGCTTCGTGCCGGTAACCCCAGAACGATGATGGCACAGATTGGTAATAGAGTCTTGGCCTACTGCAGGGAGCGCTCGAGCAGTGCCGCCAAACGGATGCCGGCCTGTTGAAGTCGCTTGATGACAATCGCCTTGTGTTGCTCGAGATAGCCGTCCGAAATCGCCATGCGCCGTCGCGGTTCACCCGTAGTCAACAGCTTCTTGTCCTCACGGTACCAGCAGGCGCCCTGCTTGCGGACGCAATAGCCGACCGACGGTGCAATCGTAATCTGGTAAGACTCATTCGCCCACTCGACAACCGAGTCGTCTTGCCAGTCGACACGCTGCCAATCGGAGACCGAACCGCGCAGCTCAGCGGCAACAGGCAAATAATCGTCCCCCAGGTTTGCGGAGACAATGCTGTAGTCCCAGACGCCGTGCAGGTTCGCGTCCGGCATATCGAGATCGACGTCGATGTAGTTGGCGCCCCGGTCATCCTGGTACGAGATGTGCAAGGGCTGGTGGATATCACCGACCCAATGCCCCAGTAGTTTCAATGCCAGCAGCCTATCGGCATCGCTCGATGCAGGGTCCGCAAGAACCGCCAGGTCGTTCCGAATCGCCGAAATTATGCAAGTGTCTGCGAGCGGGCATGCATCCGACGTGATTGCTCTGATCGACCGCGGCACATTCATGAAATGATCAAACGGGCGGATCCGTTCGGGAATGTCGGCGAAAAGACATGACTCGGCAAAACTGTCGAAACCCGGGTCCAGGCTCAGCAGGTACTCGACCTCGCCCCTGGCCGCGTCCGTCAACTCCTCAAACGCAATCTGGCAGAGGACCCGATGGCCGGTTTCTCCCCAGGCAAACGCAGCCGCGGGCAGCACAGCGACGAATACCGCGAGAATTCTCAGAATTCTTGTCAAAATCACCCGGCGTATGCCCTCAAGTTATGTTAAAAGCTGCCGATAAGAGACTATGGATCTGACCCAATGGTAGGCAGGTCATGATCAAACCTCCAACCCCCGTCGATGAATTGCTGCGGCTGGAGACGCTGCGCAACCTCAAGATATTCGATACGGACCCTGAGGAGCGATTCGATCGGGTTACGCGCCTCGCGAAATGGATCTTCGGCACCCCGATCGCCCTGGTCAGTCTGGTGGATAGCGATCGACAATGGTTCAAGTCCAGACAAGGGCTCGATGCGGCAGAAACGCCGCGAGACATCTCGTTTTGCGGCCACGCGGTACTCGAAAATGAAACGTTCATTGCGAATAATACTCACGATGATGAGCGCTTTTCCGATAACCCCTTGGTTGTCAACGATCCGCGTATTCGTTTTTATGCAGGTTGTCCCCTCCGCGATCCGAACGGCAAAAAAATCGGCACACTGTGCATTATTGACCGGAAGCCGCGCGAACTGTGCGACGCAGATGGCGGGCCGTTGGAGGAGCTGGGGCAAATGTTCGAAGAAGAACTTGTGGTTGCGGACATAGTGCACAACGACCCCGTCACGGGGCTGTGCAACGCCTCTGGGTTCCAATCGATTGCGGATTATCTGCTCGCAATGTGCAGGCGCACCCAATCGCCTGCGTCGCTGCTGCTGTTTCATTTCACGAACCAGCATTTGATCGAGGGCTTCATGGGGCGGGACGAAAGTGACCGTGCCGCAATTGAACTGGCCCAGCTGTTGATGGCCAGCTTCCGCGACTCCGATGTAGTTGGCCGTATTAGCGAAAACACATTCGCCGTCCTGCTCGCCGGCTCGCAAACAGATGAAATCGAGCCGGCGCGTCGGCGCCTGATGGAGCGACTCACGGCTCGTGCAGATGAAAGCAACTCGGAGTATGCGCTCGACGTAGAATCGCATGCGATCGACTATGACACGGCGCATCACGACGATGCGGCGATTTTGATTCGCGATGCGACGGACGCTATGCAGTCGCACGGCACGGACTTCGATCCGGGCGAGCAAAAACTGGCATAGTCCAAGGTACGACTGCAGCGACGAATCGCTGCCGGATCCTGTGGCGGCCTGGACCGACTTTGATCATCCGCGGCCGGCGCCGCGCCAGGCGGCTATTCAGGTTTCATTCAGACTCCCAGCGGTAACGTGTCTTGAAACAATTATTTGACACGTAGCAAGTACCTACCCTGGGAGAAGGCAATATGAATCCCTCTTTGGCCTCGTTCTGTGCCGCAACTGCCAACCGCTCTCATTCGCGTCGATCATTTGCAGGCGCAATGACACTGAGCTTAGTCGTCGCAATGATCGTCGCGGTTCCTGCACAGGCGGCGAATACTCCAACTATCCGCCTGTTTCCCACAACCGTGGTTGAAGACCTTCGCCAAACCGGCAACGTTGCCCGCGACATGGAAACCGGCCTGCAGGATGTTATCGGGCGACTCGACCAACAGCAGCAGCTGTATCAGGAAAGCAAGTGCGATGGTGCCGAAAACGATACGGGTTGTCAGCGGCTTGCGCGTCAGATCGGTGCATCGTATCTCGAAATGCTGACGGTCATGGAAGAGCGTCTGCCGGACATGGAACACACGGTAAACAACACCCGTGTCAGTCTCGAGAAAGGCCTGCGCAATGAACTCGGCAAGAAGATGACGCCGTGGACGTTGCAGGAGACATTGCTTGGTAAAGTCTCGGCCACAGGCGAGGCGTCAGCGACAGCGCCGTCGCTGCGCGGCCGTTCGGGAATGCGCCTCTCTGAACGTTTCAAACAGTATTATCAACTGGTCGCTACTTCCGGCAGCCGGGGCGACCAGTCGCTTGCGGTACTGGCGTCGGACATCTACCTGGATATGGAAGAGACCAGCACGCTGATCGAAAGGACGCGTCAGGAAATTGCGCGTGCCACGCTGATGGAGCAGCTGAACCAGTCGTTCGGAATTATTACGCCCGAAATGATGGAAGTCGTTGGCGGCGTGAAATCGATCCTGTTCGGTGACGAGGAGAGCCGCGCGCTCGTTGCCGGCCCGCCACCGGGCAGCCTCGAGCAGGCGTATCGCAGCCCACTCGAACAATGACCCACGAATTCAGGAGCGGCATCGAGATGACTAACACAAGCAGACACACATTCAGGATTACTGGCGTAATCGCAGCGCTATTGACGCTTGCATCCTGTGCTTCGAATCCACCGACCTGCCCTTCGCCGCAGTCGCGTAACCTCGACAGCGCGATAGGTTCGGTAAAGAGTTCTCTAAACAGCGGCTGCCAGGCGCATTTCGATCGTTTTTACGATGACTTGCTCGTGATCGCCGAAGGCGATCCCAAACCCGAAAACAAGCGCGAATTCAGTGAGTTTTTGGTGTGGTCCAGCGAGCAGGGCCTGCTGAGCACTCGTCAGGCGCAGGACTACTACAATCGTTACTTCAACGTGAAATTCATGTCGATGCGCGGTGATTACAACAACTGCTCGCACACCTGCCCGAACAAGCAGAAGGTCTTGTTCGACATGGAGCGCGAACTCTCGGACAAAGAGCGTGGCCTGCTCAAAGTCAGTATGGACGCAGACGCATACTACCGGGCCGACCGCCTGTACCAGGAGGTAGAGCTCGTGCTCGAGGCCACCTGTTTCGCCTGTGCGGCAAGCCGCTAGAGAGCGACGGCGCTGTGTCCGGGCGTGTCTTTTTGCAGGGCCTGATTGCCGGCGCATTCGCCACGCTGACTGGCGGAGCCGCACTATTATATGTACTGGCGCGCCTCGGGCTGATTCGGCTCCAGGAAACGGCGGTGGGCAGTCCTGATGAGTGGCTCATGTGGGCATACACCAACCTGGGCTCTTCCATCCCGGTTTTCGCAGTTCTGCTCCTGGCGTTCTTTATTACGCTCGGCCGGCTGCGGCGTTACGTCGACGTGGGCAAACCGGTCAACCAGATCGTGCAGCTCGACCACTTGACGGACATCTGGACGACGTTGTTCTTTGGTACCGGCGTCATCTGGACAGCTATCGGCATGCGCAGTGCCCTGATCTACGCACTTGGTGATCGCGACATGGCGTTACAACAGGGCGCTTTCGCAATGCTCGAGCGGATGGTCGACGGCGGCATTCTGCTCGCGTTGTCGACAACGATATTTGGCGGAGTTGGCGGCTATCTGTTGCGCGTATACAAGACCGTCACGTTGGGCGCAGTTTTGCAGCAACAATATGACGACGCCGCGAGAGCCGATACGTCCGAAATGCGGCAAAGCCTGCAACGCATCGAGAAACGCCTTAATGATCATGGCCTGCGGCACGCAACCGACGAGACGCCCGCGTGACTCGCTCACCGCTCTTTTATCCGATGCACCGTGGCGACACCGACGCCGGTGGCGCCGCCGATCTGCAGACCGATATCATGCGTTTTATGGCAATACTCGCGCTGTGCCTGGTTGCCATTTTTGCGCTCGTGCAAAGCATTCCGCTGGCCCCCGAGCCGTTGACGCAGTCGCAAGCAGCGGCGGTGCCACCACCGGCCAGGGAGGTTACGACAGAATTGCCTGACCAACAGCCTGTTCCCGCGACGATCGAAGAAAAGGTACGACCGGTGCAACTAACGCGGCCCCAAGTCGCCGCAATATCGCCGCCGAAGCCGGAATTCCGCCCTGCGCGGCCTGCGGCACCCGCCGCGACCGCGCCGACAAAGCAGGGCTTCACGTTACGCTTCGAATCCGACCACGTATTGACACGGCTGGTTGCCGCCGGCCACGTGGGCGTCTACGCGATCGGCGCCGGTCGTGCGCAACGCATGACCGTCAGCGAAAGCCGCGTCAGTTTTTGGGACGCGTCCACTCCAAACGCATTCCACGAAATGGAAACGATGACGGTACCGCGCCCCGTAATCGACGCGCTCGCGAGAACCGGCGTCGATACGAACGCGATCGATTGGGGTGTGACGCTTCCAGCTAAGTTGCGCCAGCAACTCGATTCCCTGCTCCGCGAGAATACGGGCGGCGCGCTCGTAATCGGCGCCGACGGCAAACTGAGGCTGGAAGCATCATGACTACGCGGTTGTGCGTCGCGGCACTTTCACTCGCGCTGGCTCTGCCGGCCACGGCCGCGAGTGAGCGTGATCTCGACTATTGGGTCGAGAACGAGCTGCTGCCCGTCGTTCGCGACCAGCTGGTAGAACATCCACGATTCAAAGGCGAGACGGTTATGTTCGTCGTCCTCGAGGACAATACACCGGCGACCGTCAGCAACGAGCTCGCGTTGTCGTTGCGCGATCGTCTGCTCTATGCGGCGTTGCGCACCCCGGGCGTTCTGCTTGGGTGGCGGCAAGGCCACGGTGTAGCCGGCGACCGCTCCCGCCCTGTCG
>JAOTUB010000177.1 GCA_029864095.1 Gammaproteobacteria bacterium
TAGTGGCTGAAGCTGTGCCGCAGCGTGTCCCAGGATTCCATAGGGTTGTCGCGACTGTTCAGCGTCTCGCTGCACCAGTCAGAAACGTCGCCATCGGCGAGTTCCGGCAGGCTCCACAGCCCACCCCAAATACCGACTGGCGGCCGCCGCTCGAGATAGACCGCGCCTTGCGTAACGGCCAGTACCATGGTCGTTTGTCTTAGTGGCCTGCACTTCTTCGGCTTGCGTCCCGGGAAATCGGCTATGGTGTCGTGCCGCAACGCCCGGCAGTCGCCGCTGACCGGGCACGCGCTGCAACCGGGTTTGCTGCGGGTGCATACCGTCGCCCCGAGATCCATGATCGCCTGCGTGTAGGCCGCCGCTCGCCTTTGGGGTGTGTACGATTCCGCCGCAGCCCATAGCTGCCTGGCCACAGAACTCGTGCCCGGCCACCCGGCAATCGCGCGGTGTCTTGCAAGCACGCGCTTGACGTTGCCGTCGAGGATTGCGTGGCGCTGATCGAACGCCAGCGACAGAATCGCCGCGGCCGTCGATCGCCCAACCCCAGGTAACGCGACAACTTCGTCAATCGAGTCCGGAAAAACACCGCCGTGTTCATCGCGCACGATTTTTGCAGCTTTGTGCAGATTTCGCGCGCGCGCGTAATAACCAAGACCCGACCAGTGCTGCAGTACGGCATCGTCAGGAGCGTCGGCCAGGGATACAACATCCGGAAAACTCTGCATAAAGCGTTCGTAATACGGGATGACCGTCTGCACCTGCGTCTGCTGCAACATGATTTCGGAGACCCAGATGCCGTACGCGTCCGGCTTCTGCCATGGCAGGTCTTTACGCCCGCTGTGATCGAACCAGGCGACAAGCCGGTCGGAGAATTCGCTCATGGGTGCCGTCAGTTTCCGATCAGATCTTTGAGAGCATCTTTGAGCTGATCCCTGTCTTTCTTTTTTTTCTTCTCGCCGGTTGTCTCGGCTTCTGTCCCGGCTTCCGCTTCCCCTTCGCCTTCCCCTTCGGCATCATCGCCACCTCCCAGCAGCTTGTCTGTCAGGCGTTCCCGGATCTTCTTTTTAGCTTCCTGTTTCAGCATCTTTTCGATGTCCGGTGAAATCGAAGGATCCGCAAGCGGTCCGGTAATCTTGAGCGGGATTACGGCCTCGGTAAACTCCTCGAGTTCTGTTTCGCTCGCGCCTTGTGCGAATTCCGGGCGCTCGAGAATGCGGGCCGTCATTCGATAATCGATCTTCGCGGCAGCCAGATCGACCGAGCCGCTGCCGGTCAACTGCATGAATGGCAGCTCGGCGAACAGATCGTCATTGCGGAATACGCCGTCCTTCACGGGACCGGTCGCTTTGACATTGCTGAACTTCGTTCTCGCCGGCAGTTCGGGTTCGGGTGCCGGTTCTTTTTTGAATAAGGCCCGCGCGCGCCGCAACTCGTACCAGACGTCCGTGCCCTCCCACGCTCCATCAAGCAACTCCATCGACATGTTGCCGCTCAGGCTGCGCTGGATAGCGGCCAGGTCGGCGCCGCGGCCCGTCAGCTGGAAAGACCCGTTGATCGAACCCGTGACGCTTTCGCGATCAAACATGGCTTTCGCAAGCGCGCCGAGATCCACGTTATTCACGTTCTCATTGACCGACAAGGCCGGCACATCGCCTGACACGTTGATCTGCACATCGCCTTCGTACTTGCCATTGAAAAGCCCAGCCGATACGGGATGCAGGCGCAGCCTGCCGTTGCCTGCATTCAGGCCGAGCTGCACGTTTTCGAACTTCATACCGCTGAGCCAGGCTTCCGCGACGGTCAGGCCGCCGCGCACATTCAGAGAGCGAATCAGATCGGCCGGAATCTCGACAGGAACGGCCTCACCGCCGCCGCCCGCAGACTCGTCGGCCGGCTCCATGTAGCGTCCGAGGTTTATCGAGTCGGCCGCAAGATCCATGCTGATCGTTCCGCGGGCATCACGAGCCTTGGAAACCTCGCCTGTGTAAGTCGTGTCGTCGATAACGAGATCTAGCTCGGACAGCATGATGGCGGCATCCGTGACGCGCACAAGCGCATCCCCGTAAACCTTGCCCAGCGCGTCGGGGTCCGCGGTGACCGGCGGCTCGATATCGAGCCTCTCCATCAGGCTCTTCAGCGAAAACGCATCGACTTCTATTCTCGCGGTCGGCGTCGCCTCCTCCACGTATGAAAATGGCTCCACATCCGCTGAAATCTCTATGCCCAGAACGCTTATCTCGACCCTGGAGAAATCCACGGTGCCCGCCTCGCCGTCGAGCATCATCTCGGTTTCAATTGCAAAGTCACCGGCCAGGTCCGCCGGCTGCAGCTCGAAGTCGAAGTCGATCTTCAGCGCAAGCGGTTTGCCACGCGCCACGCTACCGGTCGATAGTCTGAAATTCGTCAACCGATAATTCTCGCCAGCCGCGGCGTCACTGTAATTGACGGCGGCATCGCTAATCCTGACACCGGCAATTTCAAACGCCGCCGAGCCGCTTTCTCCGGCATCGGCGGTTTCATCGGACTCGAGCAGATCCTTCCAGTTATGGCGGCCATCCCGGGTAACCTCGAGATTGAGTTGCAGCGCGTCGAGCGTTGCCGTGTTAACGGCTACTTCGCGGCGCAGCAGCATGGGCAGCAAGCGGACGCTGAGCCGCGCTTGCTCAAAACTCACAAACGGCGCGTCGCTGAAGCCCGGGGCATTGCCGAGCGTCGTCTTGCCGATGTTGATCGCGAGCCAGGGGAACAGGCTCAGCTCCAGGTCGCCTTCGATTACCAGTTCGCGCCCGGTCGAGCGCTGCACCTCGGCGGCGATGTCCTCGCGAAAATCGTTCGCATCGAACAACAACGTGAAAGCAATCGCGGCAATGACGAGCAGCGCAGCGATTCCGAGGAAGAGATAAAGCGTTTTCTTGAGCAGGCCACTCATCGATCGGCCTCCGGCCTTCGGGCCCTCTAGAGTACCAAATTACTTGTAGCAGATACTCATATCGCCGTTCAGCGTCGACATGATGACGCGGCCGTCGCCGTCACCTTCAGTGAAGCTCAACTCCAGTCCCGGCGCGTATTTGCTTGTGCGTTCCGGCTTCGGGCCAAAGCAGCTATCGATATTACCATTGAATGTCTCGATATCGAATTTTGCGGATACCTTGCCGTCGAACTCAACGTCGACGTCGCCATTAACGGTTTCGAGCGTCAGCTTGCCGCCCTTACGAAGCGCCGCCTGAAAAATGACGTCACCGTTCACAGTCTGCAGCGTCGCGCGTTCGAAGGATCCTTCGTCGATTGTGACATCGCCGCTCACTGTTTCTGCAGAAACTGCCCCGGCAACCCGAAACAACGTCACGTCACCCGACACCGTGTTCGCCGCGGCCTCAGTATCCTGCCCTTCTCCGGTAACTTCGACGTCCCCGCTGACCGTCTCTACCGCGAAATCGTTGCCCGCAACTTCGGTGTCGATATCGCCACTGACCGTGTGCAACTTCTGCTCGCCGGTCACATCTTCGCAATCGATATCCGCGCTGACCGCAGATACATCGATGGAGCTGGCGGCGGGCAGACGAATGACCAGATCACTTGCTATCTTGCCGCTGTGGTTGCGCGGCACCTTGACCTTGACAAGTACCTTGTCGCCAATGCGCTCGACGATCAGTTCTTCCACTTTTTCGCCAAGTTCGCCGGTCACCTCGACGGTGTTGCGCGACCAGCCGTAAACCTCGACTGACCCTGCAATGTTGACGATGTCGACATGGCCGTCCGGCGCCGCATCTATCGACTCGTTGATCTCTGCGGCGTTCACAGACAAAGCCAGAAACAGGCCAGGCAACCCAAATAGATACCTATGAATAGTTTTGTTCACAGCTCACCTCTTTCGTGCAACTTCGTTGCCACGCACTAAATATCTTTCCGCGACATAACATGCTGTGTCAGGCCGCCCACTCGTTGCATCATTGCCAACTCTTCGCGGTACGTCTTCAGCAGAAGACCCTGCAACAGCGCGTTGTCAGGCTCTTCTTTAAGCGCTTTGTTGATCTGAGCAATCGCGCTACGGATCATCTCCAGATTCTTTTCAACTTCCTCGCGCGATTCCGGTGACAGGCGTCCGAGTTCCTGGTCGAGCTGCGCCGCGAGATTACCGTGCGCTTCCTGATACTCCAGGCCGAGCGTGTAACGACCACCGAACGCAGCCTGCTCGAACACGAGATCCGTCCTCGGGGCCTCGATGATCTGTGGCTGGTCTTTCACCGCGATATACGTCAACCCTGATGACATGCCGATCAGAAGAACAACAGCGGCCGCCTGCGCGAGCATTGGCGTCCACCGCGATCTTTGCGGCGCTGCAATCGCCTGGGCGATACCTGGCCACAGATCCGTCGCGGGGCTGATTTCCGTCGACAACTGCCGCGCAGTTGCGATCAGCTTGTCATCATGTTCGTCGTTCATACCTCAAACCCCTGCTTTTCCAACTGCTGCGCCAACAATCGGCGCGCCCTGTGTAACTGTGCCTTGCTGGTGCCTGGCGCAATACCGAGCATTTTGCTGGCTTCGTCGTGGCTGTAGCCGTAAACCGCGTGCAGCACGAATACATGTCTTGCTCCCTCCGGCAGCCGGTCCACCGCATCTGACAGGTCCCGCAGCTCGCCGTCGTCAGCGATCGATGCCGGCGCCGCTGAAGCGTCCGCAGCGACCTGAATGCGGTCGTGCTCCCGCTTTGACTTCCGCATTCTGCCAAGCACAGCGTTAACGGCGATGCGGTGCAGCCAGGTCGCGAAAGCACTGTCTCCGCGAAACCGGTCAAGCTTGTTCCAGGCCTGAATGAACGCTTCCTGCGCGCAATCTTCCGCTTCTGACACGTTACCGGTCATGCGTAGACACAGCCCGTAAATCTTGTCGACATGCATGCGGTACAGCGACTCGAATGCTTGCATGTCCGACTGCTGCGCCCTGGCTATACAGTCAGCTTCATGCATCAGTCCGCGCTGTTCAAAGGCAACCATCCGAGGACTATAGTCGCTGCATGATGCCGTCAAAAGCGCTTCCAATGGCCAAAACTCCACTTTGTCTGATATTTGGATGTCTGCCGCGGCAGCTTGGTTTGAATATGGATTACACGAAAACGACAAAAAAGCGCTTAAGCGTCTGTCATGTCACGCAATTCTGGTATTATTCGCGTGGCCCGTTGCGACATAGGCCACCTCTGGCAGAGCAAAAAGAAAAGGAACAATGGCAGGGCATTCCATCCTCTATCTTGGCCGCCGTCAATTCGCTGCTGACTATCTGAGCGAACTCGAGACCCTTCCTTTCTGTGCCTTGCTGACGCGTACACCGACGCTCAGCGTGCCTGTCAATGCGCCGTCAATTATCGATTTTATCTTGCTCGAAGCGAGCCCGACAATCGCCGAATCCGGCCGGTCGCTGGCCGAAGTTATCAACTCGCTGCAGAGTCATCCTGTCATCGCATTAACAACCAAAGACCGCGAACACCGCGGTATCGCAGCCGTGCGCGCCGGCGCACAGGCTTACATCTGCGTCGATGACGTTACGGTTGAAGGCCAGGAGGCCATTTTCGACCACGCGGTGCAGCGGCACCGCCTGCAACATCGCTTGTCGGACACTGACGTTACGGTGTTGTCGATCCTGCGGAACATCAACGATGGTGTAATCGTCGTCGATCAGCATGGCACTGTACTCGACATTAATCCGGCGGCGCGCACGATTCTCGGTATGGGCCCCCGCGTACAACCCGACACGACCTGGGGTCAGATGTTTTGCTGTATCGATGAGAATGGCGACAACTATCGGAATTCCGCGGACCTGCCGCTCGTTCGCGCGCGAAGCGGCGAGAAATTTTCCAATCAGATCGCCATTTACCGGATGCCCGAGCAGCCCGATAGCATTTTGTCGATTAACGGCCAGGGGCTCTACGACGGCAATCGCGAACTTGTTGGCGGCGTAATA
>JAOTUB010000039.1 GCA_029864095.1 Gammaproteobacteria bacterium
TTGATGTCGTCCTGGCTCGCGTCACGCGCGAGACCCATGATTTTATAATAGTCCTTGTACCGCAAGGAGACCTCCACTCAATCTGGCTTTAAATTCTTTGCTCTACCTCGTATCTGCTTTTGTCAGATCACACGAACTGAGCGAGGAATCGCAGGGAATTCTATCGTGTTTATGGTGCTCAGAGCGTCGGGAACGGTCCAAATGCCGGCATGTTCCAGCCCGAAGTTTCGGTTTTGCGCCGGAAACGTACAAGTTTCTGGGTGCAGCCACGATCGTCTGGTGGTCCGCGTTGTGCGGCGCGTGGGATCTGCGTAGGTGAGCTATGCACCGTAGTGCAAGATTATGCGTTTATGGCAACGTACATCCCGGTAACCGATTGAAATACATCGCCGGCTGCGTCGGCCGTTCCGCCCCTGGGCGCCATTTGCTCAAGCGCCGTTTCGGTCAGATGGTTTACACCTTGTTTCAGACACCTTGGAATAGGCGCAAAGTCGCAGCGGAACTCTGCATTAATGTGCGTTTGGTCGACAGGTGGCGCCAAGCCATCGAGCAACACGGCCGGACAGAACCGAGCTTCACGATTTCGCCAGGGCGCCCTCGTGGGCCGTCACCCGCGTTTTCACAGCGCGGGGTCAGCGCCGGTAAAAACATCTGCGCCCGTCACTACCCGCGATCATAAACCCTGGTGTAAGTGACCACTTTTGCGGGCGAATTGTGCGTCGTCGTGATGTAGAGCTTGTCTTTTTGCGGCGAAAGCCTCCAGACTTCCCGGGACTGCAGCGTGATGTTTCCGGGCATGCTACCCCAGGGCTTCACGCTTTCGATTACCAGTTCGTCGTCATCCCAACTCGTCGTGATCGTTACTTGCGCTAGGCCGGTGCCGCTGTCGGTAACGCGGTGTGCCTGGCCATCGGCGACGTAGACCGCCGGATAATCATACCGGGCGAGGACTCGGGCCTCCTCGTAAACGCTGATCGTATCGCCATCCTGCTCCACCTTAAGGTCGGGCTGGCCGGGAACGTTAGCTTCAATTCGGCCGAACCAGTAATCGGTATCCACGGCCTGCTCGCTCTCGGCCGTATTGGCAACCCAGGTTCCGCTGAAATCCGACTGAGCGCAGGCGGCCAACGGCAGCACCGTCAGGCCCAAAATACTCAACAACTTGCTATTCATGAATTAGTTCTCCGTTCTTTGCGACCGCGACTAGGCCTGCGTCCCGTAAATATTGACGCCCAGCTGGCCTGCGATCGACCGAATGTTGCGCTGCGCCTGCTCATACTGCTCATCCTCAACCAGGAACTCGATCAGCATGTAGACTTCCGGCCGGTCGAGCCTGCTGACTCGCGCCAGGAAGGTTTCGTAATCTATGAGGCCGGTACCCTGCAGAGCCCAGTTCAGTCCAGCCATCATCTCGTTCCAGACCAGGTCCTTAGCATGCACGTAAGTGATGTGTTCGCCGAGCATATCGAACGTAATATTCAGGAGCTCGGTGGTGCGGAATGCGAAGCCCGGAAAGACGAAATTGGTGAGATCGAGGCCCACGCCGATGCGCGGATCGCCGACGTCCTCGATCAGACGCTTGTGCGCCCAGGGATTGTTGACGCTTTCGGAATTGACCGCCTCAATAGGAATCTGGATGTCCATACCGGCCGTGTCGCGACAAATGCGCTTCAGGGCATTGACACTTTTCATCCAGGCGTCGCGGCTCCAGTTCTGAGGATGCGCGACATTTCTGTTCGGGTGCAAACCGCCGGCATGGGTCAGGACCAGTTTGCCATCCATCTCGGCTACCGCATGGATGGCATCGATGACGTGGCGCTGGGACTCCTCGGCGATGGAACCTGGGCCGATAAGGTTGCCGCCGCAATGAAGCCCGTAAAACTCGATATCATTGGCGCGCAACTGTGTTTTGATTTCCCTGACTTCCGAATCCGGCATTTTGCGGCTCAACCACTGGTTTGAAGACGCCTCGCAGGCCGACCACCCGGCCTTGCGCCAGGCCGCGAACTGCTTGCCGTAGTCCGCGCCTTCGACGTTCATCAAGCGACCAAAATTTCGGTTCGAACTGGACAGCCGGATTACCGCGTCGCCCACCGTCAGGTCTCTTTCGACATTCTCCGGCGGGCTCCACTGAAACAGAAAATCCTCGCCCCAAACGTTCGGCAACCCCACCTGCCGTGGCAGCGACGCTGCGCCGGAGGCCGCTGCCCCCTCTTGCGCGTAGGTCCTGGATAGTGCACCAGCCGCTAATCCGGCCGCTCCGACGGCCAGGGCGCCCTTGAAGGCTTTGCGCCGGGATATTTTTTTCGTCGTCATGGATTCTCTCCAGGTTGTTTGCATGAGGCTCAAGTAGCATATTATATTCAATTCAGCCATGCGAGGCTGATCGATCGGAAGACTGAAGGGGGGGATACACCATGTCGTCAAAGGAACGCCGCACGGTTCCGGCGGAAGCAATCGAGCTCTATAACGACTTCGTCCACGGCGAGATCAGTCGCCGCGATTTTTTGGATGGAGCGAAGAAATTCGCCGTTGCCGGCCTGACGGCCAGTACCATCGTGCAGGCTCTCATGCCCGATTACGCCTTGGGGCAGCAAGTTCCCCGGGACGACGAACGGATCACCGCCAGCTATGTCACGGTGCCATCGCCAGAGGGCCATGGTTTTATCAAAGGCTACCTCGTGCGCCCGTTCAGCGCCGACAGCCGAAGCGCTGAACCGGCCAAACTCCCGGGAATCGTCGTCGTTCACGAGAATCGCGGGCTCAATCCGCACACCGAAGATGTTGCCCGCAGATTCGCACTGGCAAATTTCATGGCATTTGCTCCGGACGGGCTGACGTCGGTCGGCGGTTATCCGGGTGACGACTACAAGGGCGGGCAGCTGTTCAGCCAGTTGGACAGAGACAAAGTATTCGAAGATATCGTGGCCAGCGCGCTGTGGCTGAAGAATCGGCCGGATTGTACCGGCAAGATCGGTATCACGGGCTTCTGCTTCGGCGGCGGAGTGTCGAACCAGACCGCCGCGCGGCTGGGCGACGACCTGGCGGCGGCGGTACCTTTTTATGGCGGCCCGCCGTCACTGGAAGACGTACCGAAGATCAGTGCGGCGATCCTCGTACAGCACGGAGCGCTTGACACGCGGCAGGTGGAACGATGGCCCGCGTATAAAGAAGCTCTGACTGCGGCAAATGTCACGTACGAAGGCCATATCTATCCCGATGCCGTGCACGGGTTTTTCAACGACGCGACGCCGGAACGTTACAACGAGGCGGCAGCAACCGAGGCCTGGACACGCACGATCGCCTGGTTCAACCAGTACGTACGGAACTGATGGCAACATTTTACGCAATGCGGCTCAGGCTGATGCCGGCGCTTGCAATCCTGGTTGCAATTTGCAGCGCACCCGCCTTCGCACAGGCAGCCGAAACCCGCTACAGCCGCGTCGACGAAGTGATGGACTGGGGCGCGGTGACCACGCATCTGATTGTCGATCTCGGTGCCGAGGTCCCGAAAAACGCCGTCGGTCTGGACAGCTTCAGCGTGCACGTCATCCGCCGCGACCCGAGGCTGGCGGAACCGTTCCTCGAAGAGGGCATGCGCAAAGTGATTGAGGCTTACATTTCCGATGCCGATGGCAGTCCGGTCATGTCAGGCCGCTACGCGACGCTGGTCATGGAGGTCGGCCCGACGTTGTCGCTGGGCAGCGCGCTCAACTACGCGCGGGACCCGGTGGCCGGACGCAACTTCAACGCGTGGACACAGAACGCCTACACCATCACGCAGCAGGAGCCGATCGGCGACATACAGGGCGATCTGGTCGCGACGCAGCTGGACGGATACTCCCGAGTCGGGATCGACGAATTTGCGTTCGGCACATCCTCGTACAAGGACGAGGAATACGGCCTGATCGAGTTAACATTCGCACGCTATTCGCCGGCCGATGACGACAGGAAAAATCCCCTGATCGTCTGGCTGCATGGCGGCGGCGAGGGCGGCACGGACCCCACCATCCCGCTGGCCGCCAACCGGGCGACAGCATTCGTATCGGACGAGGTGCAAGCGATCTTCGGCGGGGCCTACGTACTGGCGCCACAATCCCCGACACGCTGGATGCACGGTCCGTCGGGACGAGACGGTGGCGCCGAAAAGCAGGACGCGCTCTCGATCTACACGCGTGCCACGCAGGACCTGGTGGAGTCCTTCGTCGCGGAGCAACCGGACGTCGACACCGATCGTATCTATGTTGCGGGTGCTTCGAACGGCGGCTGGCTGACGGTTCGCATGGCGCTCGATTACCCCGACACTTATGCGGCGGCGCTGGCGGTCGCCGAGCCGATCAACCTCGACTACGTCAGCGACGATGAATTGCAGCGGATCGCCAATCTGCCGCTGTGGCTCGTTACCGCGGCCACCGACGAGGTGGTCGAACCCGCGCGCTTCCCGGTGACTCTTTATGCCCGGCTGCGCAATCTCCGGGCGCAAAACATTCACCTGAGTATGCTGCCGCGCGTGGCGGACATGAGCGGCAACTACGTTTCCGAGGACGGCACGCCCCATGAATACAACGGCCACTGGTCGTGGATTCCAACCTACAACAATCACCTCGCCTATGTGGAAGGTGATGGCGGGCAACTCTACGGCCCTGTCGCACAGGCAGTTGACGACGTCGGCGGCCGCAAGGTTGTGACCGTGATGGAGTGGCTGGCGGCACAGTCGAAGTAATTAGCGGTCGATTTCGGGCAGTACCAATTACCCTTAGATAAAAAAATCAACTGTTCCCTGGGAGGGAAAGCAATGAAAACAGTTCGGACATTGGCTGCCGGTCTGGCCATGAGCCTGATGGCGGCCACACTCGCCGCACAGGAAACCCACCCGATACGGATGCCCAATATGCAGGGGCATTACCTGCAGTCGGAAATCATGGACTACAAGTACGGCATCTACATCACCTTGCCGGAAGGGTATGCAGAGCAACCTGACCGGCATTACCCGACGGTGTATATCATCGACGGCAACCAGTACTACGGTTTTACCGGTGAGCCGTACGGTTCCCTCATCTGGGGCAACATGGTAAAAGAGCATATCTCCGTTTCGGTCGCCTACACCGCCGAGGGAGGCAATAACCGGGGCAGCGATTTCAGTCCCGACCGTCGTGCGCCGGATTTTGTCCGATTCTTCCGGGAAGAGTTGATTCCTTTCGTGGAAGCCAACTATCGCACGACGGCAAGGGCGGATCGGACGCTTTACGGCCACTCGGCGGGAGGGCGCTTCACCTTCTTTACCCTGTTCTCGGCGACAGACCTATTCGAGAATTACATCCTGTCCGCACCCTCGGTGAGGCAAGTTATTTTTGATCTGGAGGAGGAATACGCGGCGAACCACGAGGACCTTCCGGTCACCGTTTATATTGCTTCCGGGGAGGACGACAACCTGACCATTTATACAAGGATGATGGAAGCCAGGCTGCACGACAGGAAATATTCGGGACTCAGGATGGATTCTCTTTACACGCCGAATGGAAATCACGGCACCATCCAGCCAACCGCCTATATCGAAGGCCTTCGTTATGTACTGGATCCCGCGCTGGACCTCGTGCCGGCGGCTTATCAGAGGCTGGTCGGAAGTTACCGCTATGACGGCGGCATTTTTCGGATTAGTTACGAAGGTGGGAATTACCTGAGGTTTGGAGGCGTACCGATAAGAGCGAACGGTACGCCGGTAACCGAGTATCAAAAACTGTATGCCCGCTCCGAAAATGAGTTCTTCCCCAAGGGCAGGCCGGGCATATTTCGCTTCGGGGGTGATCCAGGACAAGCTGCAGAATCTTTCTCCTTCAGCTTTGAAGGTCAGGATATTGTCGCCACACGGACTGACTGAATACTAATGATAAAGGGACAACGATGCCCCTTTTGCTGTCGTATGACACGCAACCGGGTTCTTTGGCGATAGGCTGTTTGCACCCGAAGACTCTGTCCAACTTCACGAGACGGGCAAGGCCCGGTACAGTACACTTCGCGCTGATCTGCGGTTCGGTTGCAACGCGGGCAGGCTCATTGCATGCGTCTGTCTTAATTCGCGTCGCGAATCGATCCGCGCCTGGTCACCAATTTCCCGCCAACCGCGCGATGTTCTGAACGCGCCGATTTTCTTGCCTAATGGTCCCAAACACGGCTTCCGGTGCCGGAAATACGAGGAGAATTATGTTCTTGGCTGTACACTGAGGCCGCTATCGAGCTGCATAACTCGCTAAGGAAAGGCACGTGAACAGACTGACTGCCTGCGGCATTATCGCATTGACAGTGATCTTGTTTGTCCCTTACCCGCCCGGTAACGGCCAGGGACATGAGCGCGGGCGCGAACTGGCGCGCACCTTTTGCTCCAGCTGCCATCTAGACGCGCCCCCGCGGATTTTGAACAAGCGTGCCTGGAATGTCGCACTCGCTTACATGGGTTATTTCCTGGGTATGGCAGATACCAGCTACCTCAACGACGCCCCGCAATTCGTGCGTGATTATGTCGCCGGGAGAAAACGGTTAATGGCGCAGGATGGCGTATTGCCAACCGGCCCTTTACTAGAAGAGCGCGATTGGCAGGCAATTCGCAGTTACTACATCGACGCGGCGCCGGAGTCATCACTGCCGCAAGAGGATAAGCCGAAATTGCGATGGGAACTGCCGCAGTTTCGCGTCGTGGAATCGGATTATGAAACGCGTCCGGCGGTGACGACGCTTGTGCGAATCAATGATGACCTGAGCGAGGTTGTCGTCGGCGACTCCGGATTGAGATCACTCGCGGTGCTGGGCGCCGATGGCCAGCTCAAAGGCCAGCCGCGACAGTTCGGTCCAGCGATGCTGCCGGTTGATATCGAGTTTCGCTCGGGTGCCACGCTTGTGGCATCCATCGGCGATTTGTATGCAGCTCTAAAATCTGAAGACAGGCCCGGGCTGATTGCCAGTATTGCTCCGGATAGTACGACGGTTGTGATTGATGGCCTCTATCGCACGGCCGACATGGAGCTTGCCGATTTGAATGGCGATAACGCCGAGGATTTCATTGTCAGTGGTTTTGGCGGCAACTACGGCAGTGTGTCCTGGTTCGAGTCACAGCCGGATGGCAGTTACGCCGAGCACGTATTGATCGATCGGCCGGGTGCCATCAGAACGCAAGTACACGATTTTAACGACGACGGATTTCTGGATATCGCGGCGCTCATGTCGCATGCGAGGGAGGGGTTCTACATACTGCTCAACGACGGCAGCAATAAATTCAAAGCCGTGACGGTCTTCGAAACGCATCCGGGCTATGGGCATGCCTATTTTGAATTGCAGGACTTCAATGAAGACGGCCGCATGGATGTGATGACGGTCAACGGAGACAACGTCGACTCCGATCCTTACAACACGCTGAGGAACTACCACGGTGTGCGCATTTATCTTGACGAGGGCGACCTGCGGTTTCGACAGGCTTACTTCTATCCGATGTACGGGGCCCTCGGCGCACGTGCGGCAGACTTTGATAATGATGGTGATCTCGATATTGCCGCTATTTCGTTTTACCCGGACTTTGCGAGCGACAGTCGCGAGTCATTCGTCTATCTGCAGAATACTGGCGATCTGCGTTTCGAGGCCTACACCAGTGACGCGCTCAATCGCGGCCGCTGGGTAACCCTTGACGCCGGCGATCTCGACGGGGATGAAGACATCGATATCATCCTGGGTGCCGGCCATGTGCAGACGGGCATGCTCGCCTATCTGGACCTTTGGCGCGAACTGGCTGAAAACGGACCGTCCGTATTGATACTGCAGAATGTCGGCGCCATAAATCCAAAAGATTGATACGCGATTGCTACGACCCCTTGTAGATCCTCCGGAAACTCGACGATGGTTCACCAGTGCAGGCCCGCCTCGACCTGCAGCTTGAGATCGGACGCGCTGCATGATCCAATCGGCGCCCACCTAAACACTGCCGCCGTCCGGTTTGGTTGATACTACTTGCGACGGGGCGGGTGCCGCTGGAGCTCGGCCGCGCAGGAGACTATTTAGACATGCTCAAGAACTCGAATCATCAAGGTCAGACGTTCTCGATGCTGCGGCGTTCGTTGTACCTTCTGCCGCTGCTGTACGGAGGAAGTCTGTTCGCCGCGATAGATGTACCGGTAAAGATCGAGAGCGGGATGATTAAAGGCATTCCGGGGTCGGACGCCGCCGTCACGCAATTCCTGGGCATCCCGTTTGCGGCGCCGCCGGTGGGCGACATGCGCTGGCGTCCGCCACAGGCGGCCGTCCCATGGCCAAACATACGCACGGCAAACCGGTACTCGGCCACCTGCATGCAGCATGTCGGCGGCGAGGGGCCCACTCGCCCGTGGACTATCGAATTCAATGCGCACGGTTTTCAAAGCGAGGACTGCCTGTACCTCAACGTCTGGACAGCGGCCGCATCGCCAGACGAAAGGCGGCCCGTGCTGGTCTACGTTCACGGCGGCGGCAACCGCGAAGGCTCGAGCGATATTCCTATCTATAACGGCGAGGGCCTGGCCAGGAAGGGACTGGTGGTCGTGACCATCAACTACAGGCTCAACATCCTGGGATTCCTGGCCCATCCCGAATTGACAGCGGAGTCGGGCTACAGCGCCTCCGGCAATTACGGCCTGATGGATCAGCAGGCGGCGCTGCGCTGGGTGCAACAGAACATCGCGGCCTTTGGTGGCGACCCGGCCAAGGTCACCGTGGCGGGGCAGTCGGCGGGCGCGGGCGACATGCATTACCTGACCATCTCGCCCGCAGCGAAAGGACTGTTCCGGGGACTCATCGCCCAGAGCGGGTCGAAGGCCTGGAACGACAAGTCCCTGCCCAATCCAATGACCTGGTTAAGCCTGGCCGATGCCGAGCAGGACGGGGTGAAATTCGCGGCGTCGCTCGGCGCCGAATCGCTGAAGGATTTGCGCGCCATGACCTGGCAACAACTGATGACATCGGACGTTCGTGTTCAGTCGCGTGCTGTGGTGGGCGGCGCACTGTTTCCGGAGGGCTTCGCCGCCACGTATGCCAAGGGCAATCACAACGACGTGCCCTTCCTCACCGGGGCCGATATGGATGAGCACGGTGCCGAGCCGCACCCCGACGTGCATGCTGCCGGCTTTCGGCAGGCCGTCCGCGAGCGCTTCGGTGAGATGGCGGATGCGTTTCTGAAACTCTATCCTGTCGCATCCGACGCGGACGCACCGGCGGCCTTTAACGCCGTCATGCGCGACTATGAACGAGCCAGCATGTATTTTTGGGCCGTTGACCGCCAGAAGACCTCGAAAACCAAAGCGTTCACGTATTACTGGACACATGCCATACCGGGTCCGGAGGCCGATCGGTGGGGCGCGTTCCACTGTTCCGAAATTCCTTACTTCCTGAACACACTGAGCGAATCACCGCGTCCGTTCGAGACCATCGACCACCAGATTGCCGAGACGATGTCCGCCTACTACGTAAATTTCGTGACCACGGGAGACCCTAACGGAAACGGCCTGGCGTCGTGGCCAGCTGTCGATCCAGCGAGTCCGGTAACGATGGAACTGGGCGACCACTACAGGCCCATACCGGTGGCGGACATGGCCAGACTGGAATTGCTGAAAAAATTCTTTGCGAGCCAGCAAGAGTTTCGTTAGTAGGGGGTTCCGGTGCGTCCGCAATCACCCGGTTGGAATCCGGGCCCTGCTCGCCGCAGGCGAGCCTGCAGCGATATCAGAAAGGCCCGGATACAGAGGCGCTATTGTGCATTATTATTCTGGTGAACGCGGTCACGAACCGATCCAACCCCACGTCACGCAGGAGCCGTTATGAACCAACATCGTCGCAGATTTTTTGTCGTTGCCGGGGCTGTGATTGCCGCCGCGGCCCTGCCGTTTGCTGCACGCTCCGCAGCCAGAATGAAGATCGGCATCATCGGCTCGGGCAATGTCGGCAGCGCGCTCGGCGGCGTCTGGGTCAAGGCCGGGCACGAAGTCATGTTCTCCTCGCGCCACATCGAGCACGACCGGTCGCTTGCTGCCGGTCTCGGCGCCGGTGCGCGCGCCGGCACGCCGCGCGAAGCCGCCGCATTCGGCGACGTGCTACTCGTCGCCGTTCCGTATGGCGCGTTGCCGGACGTCGGCAAGGACCTCGCGGACCTGATTAAGGACAAGGTGGTCATCGATGCCTGCAATCCGTTTCCGAACCGCGATGGCGAGATCGCCGACTGGGCTCTCGAGAAGGGTGCCGGCCTTGCGTCGGCGGAGCTGTTGCCCGGTGCCCGCGTGGTGCGCGCGTTCAACGCCGTCGGCGCCGCGCGCATGGGATCGGTGCATAAGGAGCCCGGTGTTGTCGGCATGCCGATCGCCGGCGACGATGCCGAGGCCGTTGCGGTGGCGTCCAGCCTGATCCGCGAAATCGGCTTTGAGCCGGTGCTCGTCGGCGGGCTGGCGATGGGGAAATACCTGATGCCGAGGACACCGCTTGCGGGCGAGCGCAGCGCCGAGGAAATTCGGCAAATCGCGGCGGGGCTCGAGTAGGGACGCGGACATCGGTGCTTGGATTGATTGAACGGTAGCTACGCGGCTTCGCCCGTCTTGGTTCGGATCGACTTTGGGCGCTCCTCACCCTTCAGGCAGCTTCGCCGCCCTGATTCGCTTCGCGAATCGGTCCGCCCCTGGCCACCAATAAGTCCGCTGTGTCCACTAATCCAACCTGCCCGCCGCCGTCCCCGCCGCAAGGGTCTTCTCCAGCGCCTCGATGTACAAATCGCAAATTTCGCGGCGCAGGCTTTCACGCACCACCGGCCCGTCGCGTTGCGTGAACCGGAGATAGGGGCGCGTTGTGGGGTTGAACATCGGCCACTCGGGCAGGCCATCCAGGCTCGGCAAGTTGGGATTACCGGTCTTGGCGAAGTTAGTCCAATAGGTCTGAATTTGCGCCGAGATCTTCCTGTCAGCATTCGTGTAGGGGCCACCCAGGTAGCCGGTTGTCAGCAGATTGCCGAATACAAATCCGATCTCGGCCTGGTGCCGCGTAAGTTTTTCGCCGGCAACCGGAGGATCAAACTCGTATTGGTAGGTCGGCCGACCGTTGGAACTGCGCCAAATAGACTCCGCGACCGCGGGGCAGCGATGGCGCGTGTCGGCACTGGCCTGGTCGCCGGCCGGCCCGTAAAGCGGGTCACCGTTCCCCAACTTGCTCTTATCGAGGCCGTAATAGGCCACGGCCTCTGGCGCGAGTTCCCCGAAATTCAAGTCGATCACCCGCAGGATGTCCTCGCGACCATAACCGCGAGCATGCTCGTGGGCATTGTTGCCGACGATCATCGGGATGGACAGCTCCTCCCCTTCCCGAAAACTGAATGCCGCATCCTTTGGCATCAGATATCCGTCGATCAGCGGATCGTTTGGCGGCCCCCCTGTGTCCTGAAGCTTGGTAAGCGCGGCCTCCTGCAGGTCCGGGCCCGACAGGGAGCGCAGGAATTGCACTGCGGCGGCGGCATCGGCAGGGGCATTCAGGGATGCTGCGAATTTGACGCCCTGCTGCTCGGCGTGCGCAAGCGACGCTTTCGGACGGATCGGCGGTCCACTCTGCTGGATGGTCTGATGAATGAGGCCCTTGGCGAGCGGCGATGCCGCCAGGTAAGCCGTGTCGATGGCACCTGCCGACTGGCCGAACAGCGTCACCCGCTCGGGATCACCGCCGAAACTGGCGATATTGTCACGCACCCACTGCAACGCGGCGAGCTGATCGAGCAATCCATAGTTACCGGAGGAATGATGCGACGATTCGGCGGTCAGCCCGGGGTGCGCAAAGAAACCGAATACCCCGAGCCGGTAATTGATGCTGACCACGACGACACCCCGCCGACTCAGGGAGGTTCCATCCATATAGTCTACCGACGCGGCGCCTCCCCAATTGCCGCCGCCATGCAGCCATACCATCACTGCCTTCGGCGATTCGGCCGGCCACTCCGGAGTCCACACGTTGAGATACAGGCAATCTTCCTGATTACCCTGCGCTTCCTGCCGATTCCAATCGGCAATCCGCTGAGTGCAGGGAGGACCGAAGTTACCGGCCTCGCGAATCTCGGCCCATGTCTGCACCGGCTGCGGATCGCGCCAGCGCAGTTCGCCGACCGGGGGGCTGGCGTAAGGCACGCCTTTAAATGTTGCTCCCCCGCCTGGAAGCAACCGGCCCCGAATGTCACCGCTGGTTACCTGCACGACAGGGTTCGATGCGGCGGCATACGTCACGACTGCGGCCGCACTCAGTAGCGCAGTTGAGATCGCCATATTCAAGAATTTCACAGACTTTGCGCCCTGTTTTTTCCGATGAGACCAAGAAGCCTGGTTCGGAGCGCCTCGCATACCCCTCTACGCTCCGAACGGAAACCTACCACAGGTAGTCGTAGATCATGTCCGTGAAGTTCTCCACCAGTCCGGTCTCGGCACAGCCTGGCTTGAGCCGGGACTGGACGACTTGAAAGGTGTTTTGGCCCGCGCCGGCGTCGTCATAAATATAGCCGACATCGTCTGTGTCCAGATTTGCGTGCGAGACAAGCATGGTTTTGCGCAGCGGTGAGGCTTCCTTGATCTTTTTGCCGATGATGGCAAAGGCATCGCTGGTGATAGAACCGATGGCCACATCGTTGATGCCGATCAGCCCCATCTGAATGTGCGCGTCCGGTCCGTCTCTATAGGTGCCGGGATCGCCTCGGGGAACTCGTTCGACCAGATCTCGCCCCGGACAAGCCAGGACCATCTGGCTCCCGGCGATGCGTACGTCGTCCTGCAATCGATCCATGTGACTCATGACCCTGATGGCTTCTTCGCCCAGCACCATACCTTGGGCTTGCACCCATTCCATAAAGGCGCGATCAAGCACTGGGTTGCGCACGTCGCCCTCGAGGCGTCTATCTCGAAAGGGGGTCTCCACTTGCTCGCGAACGAGCTCGAATCCGGTTACCTCCACGCCCGAAAGCGAGGCCATGACATTGGTTCCCGGACGCAGGGTTCGCGGGTTCTGATCGCCCTCTAACCCCTTGGAAAAGATCATGATCGTCTTGTCGCCGAAGGCCTGCTCCACGTGGCGGCTGGCAGCGCCCGGGAAGTCAGCCGTGATAATGCCCGTCAGGTAACTGGTCACCGGGTGCATGGCATAGTTCATATAGCCGGCGATGGGCGCGCCCTGTGGATCATAAAAAGCCAGGACCGCGACCGTTTTGTCGGAATAGGCATCCAGGTTCGTGTCCTGTGTCCAGCGGCGCGTTTCTTTGTCAATAACGTTGCGATTCGCATTCAGATAGGCAGAGCCCTCGCCATAGCCCATGCGGGCGGGTTGAAGGCCGGTCTCGGCAAGCGCCAAAGCCTTCAAGATGGCATTCGTAAAGCCCTGAGCGTTATCCATTCGCGCGCCATGGGTGTGCTGCGCCGACATCAGAATGTGCTGGACCGGTATCTCAAATTCCTCGGATATCAATGGCGAGGCGATTTCCCAGACGCCATCCAACCCGCTGGTATCGGAACCGATGAGTGCGGCGCGGGTCTCGCCGTTATCCAGCAGAATTGCCCGCATATAGAGACGCTCATGTTCGTAGGCTGTGATGGGCACCTCACCGTCGGGGTATCCAAAGTGGGTGATATCCACCTTGGCAGCGCCAACCTGCAGGGGGCCAGTCTGTGCGGCCACGGTTGAGCCCAAACCGGTCACGATGATCGCAACCGACAGGAACAGTCTAATGGTGCTTTTCATGCTGCTTTTCCTCCAAGGCAAGATTTCGGACTTTGAATCCTTTAGGGCGTATTTTGCGGTACTGGCGCCCTGTGCTGTTGCGGCCGCTACATACTGGCAACCCGGAGTGAGGTCGCCGGTCACTCCACACCCTGCCGCTCTCGTTCAATGACGCTCCCTATTTTGCCGTGTCGCCACGATCTCGCGGCCATCCCATGCAAACGAAAAAGTCTCTGCAGGCTGCCCAAGGTCACCGCCGAATCTAAACTCTCCCGGCCAACCCTTGGGGAAAAAGACTGTAGCGGAACGCGCGTAGATTTTTTGCCACTCGGTCATTGGCACGCCGTTACTGTCAGGCACGCCGTCAAATCTAAGGTAGTTGCCACCGCCGTAGCTGAGCGTATACGTGTTTTCGCCATCGCTGTAGGTGCCGGCCAAGCGTTCGTAGGCAGCCGGCGAAAGGTCGATTGCGGAATCAAGAGCGAAACGAAGACCCTCGATGTAGGCGGTCGGCTGGATGGTTCCGTGATTGCCGTTGTCGGTAAACAGGTAATCAAATTTCAGGTCGGGATAACCTCTTTGCTCAAACTGACTGACGAACTTCCGCGCGTTGATTGCCAGGTGATCGTTCTCGCCCGTTGCGAGGTAGAAATTGACCGGCAGATCGTCGTGTGTCGATGCATACTTCGCCTCGAACGCGAAAATATCGTCATTCACCGCGGGCGCAGAAGCAATGTAGTTGTCAAAAGAGTCTGTGGCGGTGAACAGCGTGTAGAGGGTAAATTGCCCTCCCAGTGAGTGGCCGAACAGTGTGCGGTCTTCTTTCGATGTTCGGTAATTGCCTTCGACGAAAGGAATCAGTTCCTTCTGGAAAAACCGAACAAAATCGGCGGCCCGCTCCGAGGTCTGAAAATCCGTGCTCCGGTTGTTGCCCCCCTCAGGCGTATAGGCAACAGAAACCGCGATATGCTCCTTGACCATATTGCCCCATATCAAGGAACCGTAGGGCTGTCCGGTAAAAACAAAATACTGGTGCCCGTCGATAATATAGAGGGTAGGGTAAATCCTGTCGGGATTGTCTTCATACCCTCTCGGTAGCGTCACAAATACGCCGTATTCATAGTCCATAATCTCCGATTGCAGGCGGCGCGCCTCGGTATTCGGCATCTGGACCTGGGGAATGTCCTGCGCGATAACCGGTAGACATGTCAGGCCGAGCAGGACGGCAACAAGCATCTGTCTAATCTTCATTCCACACCTCGCCGATATCGCTCATTGTTGCAGGCGCTGCACGGCTTCGAGGGACAACCGCACATTCTCCATTGGCGATATGCCGCCTATCGTTGCGGCAATTTTGCCATCCGCGGTCACGATGAAAGTCACGCGCTCGGCAAAGCCGTGGCCGATCTCCACGCCGCGCGTGTCCGCTCGGCCTTCGATGGCTTCGCGAACGCCGAGATCATACGACCGGGCAATCTCACCACTTGAATCTGATGCAACTGCCAGCTTGCCGGCGCAGTAATCCGGATCGGCTGAAAAATCGTTAAGTCGCTCGATGCTGTCCAGCGATACGCCAATGACGCTCGCACCTGCAGCCTTGAACGCAGCCATGTTCACGGAAAATTCGTGCGCTTGAATGTTGCAGCCTTTCGTATACGCAGAAGGGTAGAAATACACGACGACAGGTCCGTCAGCGAGCGCATCTGCTAGCGAAAAGTCAAATGGCTTGCCATCCAGAGATGCCTTCGTGCTGAACATCGGTGCGGTATCGCCCGCCTCGAGCGCCGCGTGCGCGGTGAGCGTAACTAAAAGCAGGCCGAGAATATGGACAAAGAATTTACTCATGATATGTTATTCCGTTGATTAGTTTTGACGGCAAAAATCGTATTTCCCTGTGTGCGTGGCAGATTGCGCCGCTTACACCCAAGACAAACTGAACATCGCGGTTGCTACTACAATGACAATGGTGATGGCCAGCCATATCCGCGAACCTGAAATTTCCTCCTGCGCTGAAACGACATCGGCGCTTTTCATGCCCGTTAACATTGCCCGAATCAATCCCTGCTTGCGCAATACACTGAAGTAGACAACCGCTGCAATATGACCCGCGACCAGTACCAGAATAAAGTTGATGGCATTGTGGTGAATCGTCGACATGATACCAGCGAAACTTTCACTCGCTTTACTGGCATACGGACCCGCGTAAAAAATATCGTCATCGACAAACAATCCGCTAATTGCCTGTGCTGCGATCAGGATCAGTAGTGCAAATACCATCAGGCCGCCGGCGGGATTGTGCCCGACACTCTGCTTAGCTCCCCCTCGAAACGATTCGCGAACGTGGTCGATGAACAAACGCGGCCTTGGAAAAAAGCTTGCGAAACGCGAGTATCGCGGCCCGACCAATCCCCAGACGATGCGGAAAGTCAGCAGGCCAATCATCCAGAATCCCAGCCACATGTGGTACTGGCGGACGTCATAACCGATCTTCGCTGTAATCCACGAGGCCGACAGGCTGCAAAAAAGCAGCCAGTGGAAAAGCCGAAGTGGGAGATCCCAGACGAGTCGTTCAGTCGTCCTGTCGGAAGTCATCGTGACACGAACCACATTTCTGACCCAACTCGCCAACGGCGGCAAGGATACTGGCCTCGTCGGCGGAAGCCGCGGACTCTGCCAACGCCCCGGCGGCGGTGGTCAATGCTTCGATTTTCCCGGCAAACGCCTCGGGAGTCTCCCAGATAACGTCGAGCGCCTCCGTCACTACGTCCGATCCGCGTGTATCGGTGGCGAAGGCATCCGCCATCATCAGTGACAATTGATGCAGACGCAGAGAATTTTTGCGCACAACGGGCGCGTCGAACGGAGCTTCCTTGCGTGCCATGTTGCGCATAGGCCCGAAATTGTTTGATATAAGTTTCAGCACTGACTGCCGAACTTCTGCAGCTCGCTGCGAGGCTCTGTCGATCTCTGGGGCGCTGATGGGCTCTGCGGCGACCTGTTGCGCTGCGGTTGGCGCAGCGTCAGAAGCAGCGGTTTGCTCACTTCCGCCACAACCGAAAAATACCGGTAGGGTCAGGAATGCGACTAGGCGATAAGATTTCTTCATGCGAGCTGCTCCAGACAGAGTGATTAATGTGGCCGAAATCTCACGGCGGACCGGATTTCCGTCGCTCATCGGTGGGTCCTGAGTCTACAACAGGATGTATACAGTATACTATTAAAACTCATTTGGGGCAGCCCGCAGCGACGCCGACGCCGAGGAAGCAGACCGTAGCGGTACGCCCATCGTCCAGTTTTGTCGCTCGGCTACGATTTGACCGTGATACGCGACAGACGGGATGCCTAAGATTTGCGTGATTGAGCCGGGCACCGTTATGCACAGTGAGGCAGTCACAGCAACGGGCGCCCCGGTAACCTGCTGAAAAATATGGCCAGAAAAGGTCCACCAATAACGTGAACATCCGCGAGTCGGTCCGCCCCCGGCCACCAATGATCCCGAGAAAGACCAGTTACCCGGACAAACCGTGAGCTGCCCGGCATGACGCGGCAACCGATTCCGGCCGCAAGACCGGTCTAAGAAGACAAGAGAAGTGAACGCATTCGCTGTTGGGAAGACGGCGGGTGCCCTATTCACGTGTCAGGGAGAATTGTCATGAAAAAGCCAAGCAAGCACCGAATTGCGTTGACTATCGTTGCGGTTGTCAGCATCGGCGTCGCGGGCGGCAGCGCGATCGGCGCCGAGAATAGTGAGTGGACTCTTCGGCTCGAGCCCATGTACACGGATGCCTTTGGGAATGATCGACAAGTGCTGCGCGTGCGCCAGTTGGATCTGGATGCCACGCCCTCGACGGACACGGGTACGCCGGTCGCCCTCGACACCGAAGGCACGCTAGCGAATCGTTTTACGGTTCAATACAGCCGGGCGAACTGGCAAGACTGGACGCTGGGCCTCGATTTCATTTTTTTCGGCAGCGGGCAAGGCCGGCCGGCTCGAACTGCCGCGGCAGACGGACCTTCGGGACCTATCGACCAGGTGGTGTTCGAGGTCACCGACCGGAGCTTCACGTCCAACGATCCCGCGGAATCGTTGTCGTTCAGCGTCCTAACGGACACGGACATGGCGGCCTGGACCATGGATCTCTATGGAATCAGGACCCTTGCCGACGCGCCGGGGCGAAAACTTTACCTGTTGCTGGGTCTGCGAAATGCGGATTTCGACAATGACTATCATGGCATCGCCGGAATCGATTCCGTCAACGGCTCGCTCATCGATGCATCGTCGAATTACGACAGCATGCAGGGGCCACTTCTTGGTCTGATCGGGGAGATTCAGCTCGGGAAGAACACGCTCACCGGCTATATCGGTCAATCGGTGGTTTTCGGCAGCACAAACCTCAGCCGCACGATCAGCGACTTCGTTGGCCCGGCCGGCGACCCTCTGACCATCGTCGCCCAGGAGACCTACAGAAGAATACAGGACGTGTCCATCCCAATTACGGAGTTTCGCGTTCGGTGGATGCATCCTGTTTCCCGGCGTTTTTCCGTGGGCGCGACGGCCAACGCATCGATCTGGTCAGACGTCCCGGTGCCGCCGGCGACCGAACCCGGCATTACGGGCGGCGGCCTTGACAGGAACACGATCGTCTTCTTCGGACTTGGTGCAGCGTTGGAGTACAGGTTCTAGAGCAAGTGGCGATCAGCGGACCGAACTGGGATAGTCGTGGCGTGGTTCGGGACCGGCGTGATTGCAGGCGGGTTCGACTACAAGGACCGAAACACTTGCGGGAACTGTGCGTGAGTCAGCTGTGCACCGTCATGCACAGTGATGCGAATCAAGCAACGGACGCCCCGGTAACTGGTTGATAACAAAAGTGGAACCAACCACCTAGCGTTCTGAAAATCCGCGTGTCGGTGGCAGCGTTGCGCTGAATTCTTACCGTTATCGGGAAAGGGCTTTTGGATTCATCTCAAGACGAGCTATTTATGCTCCGGCAGATCATCAGCTTCCCAAGCTAGAGTCGAGGTTTCGAGTCCCTTCGCCCGTCCCCTGTGTTCCGACGAGAGCACCATGTACACCGCCGGTACGACAAACAGTGTGAACAGTGTGCCGACACCCAGCCCGGTCGCAATGACCAGCCCGATGTCGAAACGACTGACGGCACCCGGTCCGCTGGCCAGTAGCAGTGGAACCATCGCGACAATCATCGCGACGGTCGTCATGAGTATGGGTCGCAGGCGGATCGCGGCTGCATTCTCGATCGCCTCGCGTCGCCCGAGTCCAACCCGCTCGCGCAGCTGGTTTGCAAACTCCACTATCAGGATTCCGTTCTTGGAAATCAGCCCGATCAGCGTAATCAGGCCGACCTGCGTATAGATATTCACGGTGGCGAGCCCCAGCGTCATGAAAATCAGCGCTCCGGCGATCGACATCGGTACCGAGACGAGAATAATAATCGGGTCTCGCCAGCTCTCGAACTGCGCTGCTAGCACCAGGTAAATAACGATCAGGGCGAGGAAAAAGGTCATCAACAGCGCGTTGCTCTGCTCGGCATACTGGCGCGACTCGCCGTCGTAGTCGACGCTGAAGCCACTCGGGAAAAGCACCGCCGCTTGCGTATCCAGATAGTCGAGCGCCTGGCCCAGCGAAATCCCGGGCGCCGTCGTGCCCTGCACAGTGACCGCGTTCAGTTGCTGGAACTGTGTGCGCTGGCTGGGCTCCACGGACCGTTCCAGCGCAACCAGCGCTGACAACGGAACCTGCCCGCCCGCTGCCGTCGGCAAATGGTAATCCCTGAGCGCCCCGGCGGTGAGCCGGAAGTCGCGTTCGAGCTGCGGAATGACCTTGTAGCTGCGTCCTTCGAGGTTGAATCGATTGACATAGCCCTCACCGAGCAAGGTGGAGAGCATGCGCCCGATCTCCGCCATCGTTATTCCGAGGTCTCCTGCGCGATCGCGATCGACAACCAAGGTTGTCCGCGGGCGCGAAAACTCGATGCTCTTTTGCAGGAAGCCGAACTGGCCGCTTTGCATCGCGGCACCGATGAGTTCATCGGCAAAACTGTCCAGGGCACCGAAATCTTCGTTCGACTGAATCACGAATTGCACGGGTAGCCCACCGCGGTTGCCCGGCAGGCTGGGCCGCGGAAAAGCCGCGACCTGCATGCCGGCAATGCCACTCACTGCTGTCTGCAAGTCGGGCAGCACCTCCAGGATGAAGCGCTCACGCTGCGAGGGTGGCAGCATCTTGAATCCGCCGAATACGGTGTTGGCCCCGGCCAAACCCATGAAAAGGAAAGTCCTGTGCTCCTCAGGCAGCGTGTCCAGCGCCTTGATCAGCTCCCCGGTATAGATCTCGTTGTAGTCGATCGTCGCGGTCTGCGGCATACGGCCCGACATGAAAAGGATGCTCTGGTCCTCGACGGGTGCCAGCTCATTGGGCGTGCTGACAAACATGAAATAGATGCTGAGCAGTACGACGCCCGCGAAAACCATTGTCACAGGAACAAAATCCAGGGTTTGGCTCAGCCTGCGCTGGTAGGCAATGGCAAGCCGCTGGAAGAAGCGCTCCACGGCCGCCTCGAAGCGGCCCGGCTCGCCCTTGCGATGTAACACCTTGCCGGACAACATTGGCGACAGCGTCAATGCGACGACGCCGGACACCAGCACGGCACCGGCAAGTGCGAATGCAAACTCCGTAAACAACGTGCCGACGAGCCCTCCCATCAATCCGATAGGCGCATACACGGCAATCAATGTCGTTGTCATGGCAATGATCGGCATGCCGATTTCGCGGGCGCCGTCGATGGCCGCCTGGAAACGGGATTTGCCCATTTCCACATGCCGATGGACGTTCTCAACGACGATTATGGCGTCATCGACGACGAGGCCGATGGCGAGCACCAGTGCAAGCAGCGTGAGCAGATTGATCGAAAACCCCATCAACAGCATCAGGAATGCACCGCCGACCAGGGACAACGGCACGGCCAGCGCCGGCACAATGGCGGCGCGAACGGAACCCAGCGACAGGTAAATTACGACGAGCACGATAAACACGGCTTCGAAGAGAGTCTTGAACACCTCCGTGATCGAATCCTCAATATAGGCACTGGCATCGTAGGCCACGTCCGCGGTGAGCAGGGCGGGCAACTGTGCCTTGACGTCGTCCATTTCGTTGCGAACGTGTTGCGCGACCGTCAACGGATTCGAACCCGGGGCGGGCTCGATTGCGATTACCGTGCCCGGGGTGCCGTTGAACCAACTGACCGAATCGTAGCTTTCCGACCCCAGTTCAATGCGGGCAAGGTCTTCAAGACGGATAATCGCCTCCTCATCCTTGCGGACGATGAGACGGCGAAAGTCACTCTCGGTCGCGATATCCGTCGTCGCCGACATGTTGGTCAGTACATAGGTCCCCTTGGTCTGGCCCACGGCTGCGAGGAAGTTATTCGCGCGCAGTACATCCGCGACATCAAGCGCGGACACATTGAGGGCAGTCATACGATCGGGGTCGAGCCAGATGCGCATCGCAAACGACCCGCCGCCGAACAACCGGGCTTTGGCGACTCCCGGGATTGCCTGCAATTTCGGCTGTACCACGCGTAACAGGTAGTCCGTCGTTTGAGAAGAGCTCATCTGCGCACTGTAAAAGACGATATACATCAGCGCCGTCTGGTCGCCGGTGGTGGAGTCGATCACCGGATCTTCAGACTCCGCCGGCAGGATACTTCGCCGGCTGGCCACTTTCGCCTGGATCTCGGCAACGGCCGCATTCGGGTCGTAGTCCAGCTCCATGTGCGCTTCGATGACCGAGACACCCTGCGAGCTTCGCGACACGAGGAAGTCAATGCCGCTGGCCTCAGCGATCGCCTGCTGCAGCGGCGTGCTGATAAAACCCTGCATCAATTCACTGCTGGCGCCGGGATAGACGGTTGTGACCGAAACGACGGTGTTGCTGAGTTCCGGAAATTCGCGCAGTTCGAGCGCAGTAATGGAACGTAGCCCGACAACCAAGATCAGCAAGCTAATGACACTGGCCAGCACCGGACGCTGGATGAACAGATCAGTGAATTTCATGCACGCGGGTCCGCGGCATCCGGATCCACAGAATTGTCGATGCTGATCGACTGGCCGTTGCGCAACTTGTTGTGACCGTCACTCACAACCTCGGTCCCCGCCTCGAGACCGCGCTTTATTTCGACACGGCCATTATGCACCTCACCGGTTTCAATCTGCACGAGCCGGACCGTGCGGCCGCCGTCGGCTTCTTCCACAACGAAAACCGACTCACCGTAGGTGTTGTAGGTCACCGCTCGCTCGGGCAGTGTCAGAATGTTTTCCCGAACCGGCTGCAGCGTTTCGACCTCGGCGAACATACCCGGTCGCAACTGGCGATCCGGATTCGCGATCAGCGCACGTACCAAAACGCTTCGCGACGCCGCCTGCACGTTGGGGCTGATGGCGTGAATCTTACCTTCGAACGCATGATCCGGATACGACTGCACGCGCACCGTAACGGACTGGCCGGGCGCGAGCTCCGCAAGAAATCTTTCGGGAAGCGCGTATTCGGCGTAAACCGGATCGAGCGCGACGAGATCCGAAATAGCTTCGCCCGTATCAAGATACTGCCCTGGATTGATTCGCCGGATTCCGAGCTCGCCGGCAAATGGTGCGCGCACGGCTTTCTTGCGGATCATTGCTTCCTTGGCAGCAATTTCGGCCTCGGCGCGATCAAGCGTCGCCTGCGCCTGGTCGAGGTCGGAGCGCGCCCCCAGGTTTTGGGTCGAGATTCGTGCGAAACGATCCCGGGTAATTTCGGCAAGACGGCGGTCCGCGCGCAATGCGGCCAGCTCGGCCAGATCGACTTCGGTGTCGAATTCAACCAGCAGTTCGCCATCAGGCACCTGGTCACTGGAATCGAAGTGAATCTTGCGAATAACTCCGGGCACTTCTGCCGAGATGACCACGCCGCGGACCGGCGTAATACTGCCCACCGCCTTCAGCGCCGGTTGCCAGCTTTCGCGCATGACGGTGCGAGTTGACACGACAGGTGTCGGCGGGCCGCCCCTGGTCGCCATCTCCTGCCGCATCTGCAAGTACTTCCAGCCGAAAATAGCGCCAAACAGCGCAGTAAGAAGAAGCAATACCAGCACTAGTCTCTTGATCACGTCATTCTCGTTGTTTTTTTTAAGGAAAAAAACGGCGCTGTGTGAGGGCCACCGCATCAAGCCGCGATGCCCGATGACGGCACGTAGATAGTAACAGCCACGGTCGCCTCATTGCGTCTCGGCAATAGTACGAACTTTCTTGAATTACGACCTCATCGGTGATATCCACGGCTGCAGCAAATGAGCGGCTAAACGTGCTATTGCATCACCCTGGGCTACGTAGCGTTGCGAAATCCGTTTTCTGAAAATCCGCGTGTCGGTGGTTCGATTGACTCGAACCGGCTCAAGCCGGTTCTCGTCCTTCGGGCAGGTTGACTCGGCCCATCGATGGGGCACGCCGTCCGGGCGCACTACGTGCGTCCAAAATTGCTTCCCGCAGATTTGTCGCTGTCCTAATTCGCTTTGCGAAATTGTCCCGCGTGAGTAGCATACCGGGGCGCTTTCTTAAGAGCGGCCCAACCTCTCTGCCAATCGACGTAACCAATTGCCGACGCGACTGATTAGAGTGTTCGCCGAATATTGGTGAAGGTCGCTTAGCCGAACTTGCTCGTTATGCCATTGAGACATTCGACGACGGCAAGCAATCGGATGTCGAAGTAAACGACGATGGCAAAGTCAACCGTAG
>JAOTUB010000178.1 GCA_029864095.1 Gammaproteobacteria bacterium
CGATATCCGTGACTTCAATCAACAGGTACTTGACGTCGCATCCGCGCCGATGCCGTATATCGAGAACACGGTACGCAACTGGATTGCGACTTCGATCGAATAGCGCCTCGAAAACGGCGGAGCATTATCCGCACAAAACTCGCTCCACCGCCAACCAGTCAGGCAGGCGATGAGTCTCCAACAGGAGACTCGCGAATGGCCTTTAGTCGACGAAGAGTGGCTTGACGATTAATTGCCTGTTCAAAGAACCGGTTTCTTGATGATGCGCATGGTGGCGCCGCAGCGGCAATCTCGTGTGCACCGTCCAATCTAATAGCAATAGAATTAATATTACGAACTTGATGTCTCGAACGGCAATGGGAGTCACTCAAATTCGATTGCAGCGCTGTCTCGGATCTGACGCGAAAGAAGTCTGACAATCGAACAAACGTCGCCAGAAGCGTCTGGCAAGTCGCTGGTCAGAAAGTAAAGTTGACGCAGCAGGGTCATCAGCTGGCAGAGACGCTTGGCAAACAATGGTGCGATCAATCCAGGGCAGGTTATGTAAAATTCTGCGAAATTGATTTTTTTGTAAGGGCACATTAAGTTGCAATACGGCGATTCCAATTTCGCAACTAAAAAAAACAAAAACAGGCACATACAACATGACGAGAAACAATGCATCGCTAGATGGGCCGTTGCGGCGGCATAATGGGTGCAGCACTATTGCAGTGTCGATTGCGTCCGGCCGACGGGCCTTGGCAGCCGCGCTACTCGCGAGCCTCGAATGCGAGCAGGATTTCAAGATAACCGGTAGGCCGATTAGGAAACCGGTGCGGCTCCTCTCGTGCCTGGAACAGCGGGGGGCCAACCTACTCCTGGTCGACAAGCGCTTGCTCGACCGGTTGGATGGCCGGTCGACGCGGACGATCCATGCAAAGTTTCCCGACCTGCGGGTATTGATATTATGCGATCGCGAGCAATCTGGCCTGCTCCAGGAAATTGTAAACAATCGTTTCCACGGCTTTATGCTCATTAGCCATGCGGCCGATACGTGTGCAAAGGCGATACGAACGGTCAGCCGGGGCGGACTGTGGCTGCCGCGTGCGTGGCTGGAAAAGGCGATCCTCGGACCTGCGCAAGCGGCCGATCGTGACAAGCTCAGGCTTGTTGTGGAGCCAGACCTCACCAGGCGCGAATCGCAAGCTGTCGCCTACCTGCGCGAAGGTCTGACGAACAAGCAAATCGCCAGCAAGCTCGGAATCAAGGAGGACACTGTGAAGAAACACCTCCACAACGTATACGGCAAACTCGGTATCCGTCGCCGCACCCAGCTCATAGCGCACAACCCGATCAGGCATTGAGACACCACCAAGCCGTAGAAACCAAAGTCGAAACTTCCACTTTCGTGGAATATCGCTCAGCACGAGATTTTGGCAACGTTAATCAGGCGGCCGTTGCTCCAGCGAGGGGATTGCCGGGGTCAGATGTTTGACAGCAGTCCAACCGGTCGGATCTTGCGGTAATGCGCAACCCGCGTCGAGCGCGAGTGCGATCGCGACGCGGCAAAGAAAACTAACGAGGAGGCACGAAAATGAGAAAAAGACACTGGGTGGCGCTCATCGCCACAGTAATTGGCGGTGCGGGCATAGCCTGGGCTGCCGATATCGATAACCTGAGCGGTCAGTCTTGCGGTGAACAATCTGGCGATTGGCATTTTGTCAACAACAAGACGGACGGTGCAACATTTGGCACGCTCACGGCCACTTTTTCATCGGGTGCGGTGTGCATTGTCAGTCCCTCGAAGGTGAACAACAGCAACATCCATTTCGACTGCGACGGGTATGCCGGCGCGCTTTTAAGTGCTAGCACGGACCTTTCGGGCAAGCTGGTGTTGTCGCATTTCAGCTGCGACGAGCCGCCGAAGCCACCGCCGTGCGATCCTAAAGACCCGAAGTGTGTGTGAGCCACCGAAGTAATTGAATCTTGCTCGAGAATCGAGAGGGGGCCCCAAGGGCCTCCTCTCGGATTCGCCGACCCGCCGTAAAATTCCTGAGTAGAGGCCTGAATAGAGGACTGACCCGTGATAGACATCCCCTCGCGAACCAATTCCGTATTTCTCGCTGCAACACTGATCGTTTCTCTGGGCCTGACATCGAATGCATCGGCTCAGCAGCCTTTGTTACCGAATCTGACTGCCCTTCCGGCGTTCCACATACACATCGCCGAGAATCCTGCCGGCAAGCAGGAACTGCGATTCAGCTTCCGCTCCTGGAACAGTGGCGACGGCCGATTCGAACTGATCGCCGGCGAGCTTGCCCAGGGCCGCCAGAACATCTACCAACGCATCTATAACGACGATGGCAGCTACGAGGACGTACTGGCCGGAGACTTCGAGTGGCATTCAGGGCACAGTCATTTTCACTTCGACGACTATGCGCTGTACCTGCTGCAGCAGGTCACGGGAAACTCGCAAAAAACCAGCACGAAGACCAGTTTCTGCCTCATGGATACGGACCTTGTCGACGGTACGCTGCCCGGTGCGCCGAGTTCACCGCAATACGTGAGCTGCGGGAATTTCTTTCAAGGGATCTCGGTAGGTTACGGCGACACATACGGGTGGCATCTGCCCGGACAGGAAATCTCTCTCAAAAATCTGAAGGACGGTGATTACCGTCTGATCACTGAGGTGGATCCGCAGAATCGGATAATGGAGACGGATGATTCCGACAATGAGGCGTGTGTCCTGCTTAATCTGGTTACGAGCACTCCGACGCCGACCGTCACCATTCTCAATGAGAGTAGTTGCGACGGCGGCTCGGAACCACCGCCGGGTGGGGAGGTTACCGTCGATAGTATCACTCCAAACAGCGCACCAAGGGATTCCTCTGTATCCGTCCTGATCACTGGTTCCGGATTCGCGTCCGGTATGGAGGTCAGCCTGGAGAATGGCAGCGGAGCGCGTCCGACCGTGAGCGTCGTCAACGTCGACGAGCAGAATTCGACGATCACCGCGGTGATCACCCTGAAGAAAGGTGCCAAGGCCGGTAACTGGGATGTTCGGGTCGGCTCTGGTGTGTTGCCTGGTGGTTTCACGGTGACGGTGCCCTGATGACAAGCGTGCGACTGGTGTCTCGCCGAAGCATTTAGCTACGCTCGCCGAGTGTGGTTGAGGATGAGAACCCCGAGCGACCAACGTAGCAGCGCAGCAGCGAGTTGGCGAGGAACCCGCGAAGCGGGCGACTCAATCCCACCGTCTGCGCCAACAAAACAGGTAACCGATTAGTCTCTAACGAGAGGGTATCGAACGCCCTTGGGGGGAAGATTCATCCGTTCCAGGATGGTCTGGAATCGCGGATTTTCACGCAGCGGATTCCATGCGGGTGCGACCTGCGTATAGATCATGTTCGAGGATCTTTGCTGCAGGGCTCTTTCGAGTTGTTCGATCGAACAATCCACATCATCAAGGCCCAGGCAAGCCCAGGAGATTGTGACAGGATCGACCCGTGCTCCTATAGGCGGGTTCAAGAGGCTGTCGAGCAATTCCTGCGCCTCGACTCTCTGGTTCGCCCTCGCTTTGACCCAGGCGCAGCTTCCAATAAGCATGTGATCAAATCGCACGCCACGTTCCCCCAAGAGCGAATCACATTGGGCAGCCGCAAGTTGATGTTTCCCCTGCAGGGAGTGGTTCCACGCAATCATCATTCGGGAAAAATGAAACGCGGGGGCCATGTCGCTGGCGCGTTCAAGGTGCCGGATCGACTCGTCAAAGTGCTGGCAATGAAAGTTATAGACGCCGAGATCGAAATGCATTGTAGGATTGAACGGGTCATGGTTTCTGGCTGTTTCCAGCAAGCCAATCCCCCGATCACCGTCCGCGCATCGCCCTTCGCGTCGAGCTGCATCATCTGGGCTTGCACATATGCATCAAATGCGTCCGGGTTTACCGGTTTAAGTGAGGTTTCAGGGACGGGTCCGGAGTCCAGATTTGCGCCAATACCTCGCACGATTGACCGAGCCACGTCGCGCTGGAGAGACAGGATGTCCGTCAGTTGACCATCGAAACTGTCGGTCCAAAGGTGTTCATCGGTTGCAGCTTCTATGAGTTGAGCAGTTATCCGAACCTGGTTTCCGGCCCGTTGTACGGAGCCTTCTACTACGGCCTCCACACCCAGTTCAGCGGCAATTTCAGGCAGCGACCAGGTCGTATCTGCATACTGCATGACGGAAGTTCGGGAAATCACTTTCAAACTACTAACCATGCTCAACTCACCGATCAGCGCCTCGGTCATGCCCGCCGCAAAATATGCCTCACTAGCATTGGCGGAATAGTCTTCGAAGGGCAGCACGGCCAATGAGCGAATACGGGTAGCGTCATTCTGCGGGTAGCTGCCCCACCATCCCTTGGTTGCGAAAAGGATGGCCAGAATTGCAGAGCCGCCAAGCAGAAGGCCGAGTGAGGCTCGGGCAACTTTGCCACGCCGATGAAAACGGTTCGCGATGGGCTCCAACGTCGCGATGAACTGATAACCCTTGCGGTGAACGGTACGGATGTACTTTGGGGAGTGCGCGTCGTCGCCGAGTACCGAACGAATCTCCTTGATTACCTGCGTCAAGGCGCCGTCCGTGACAACACTGTTTTTCCAAATCTGGTCGAATAGTTCCTGCTTTTCGACTACGCGCCCACAATTTTCGATGAGATAAACAAGTACTTCCAGCGCCCTGGACCCAAGGGGTCTTTGCTCATCGTTAATAGTTACAGCGCCTGCCGCCGGATCAACAACTACACCATTGCAACGATACTTTTCTCTTCTCGATCGATCCTGTATCGGCATGTACGTATCTGGAACCGCGTCACTCGATGCGCCATCACAACAAGTCATTGTAACTCATAATTTTCTCACGACATTGGCACGGTAGAGAGATCAACGTGGCGCTCATGGCAGACGGCTTTAAGAAGATTTTTCCCCGGAAGTTGACTGCCGCGAAAAGCGGCAATCGACGTGTGGGGCGTCTACCAGGGCCGGGTAGCGCTGAGAGCGTTGTCCGAAGATGGATTTAACAGGAGATGGCCATGAATACAGAGATCATTAACCGCTTATGCGTTCTCCTCGTTGCCATATGCGCATCATCAGTTGCGTTTGGCCAAGACCAAGACTGTTCGGAGCCATTCGTCACGTTCGGCGAAGTGAATGCGGGATTGCAAGCAGGATTTACCGGCGGCATCCCCAACAGTAACACCCTCCCGTCGGGACACTTTCTCGCTGCAGCCGGCATAGAGCATCGTGGCTTCATAAGTCCACTTCCGGATCCAAATGGTCCAACCGGCTGGCTTTGCGAAGTCGACGGTGTGCAACTCGAGGTCGTGGAAACGGCTGCGAGATGGGCCGTACAACCTGATTTCTTTAATGATACCGCACAGGTCCTCAAGGCCTGGGGTGCATTTATCGAACTGTACTCACTGGAACCTGGATTTCATACGGCGACACTTAAGGGTTCCATAGATTTGAATTGCTTTCCCGACTTTGGCGGAGAGTGCGACGGAATCCCCGATATCATTGACGATACACACTCGTTCGAGTTCGAGGTGGCTGCGAATTAGGTTGCCGATGCAGTATTCTGTCTGACGCGAGCTAATTGCTGCCGATCGATTCGCAGCAATCAAGGCGAATCGTCCGGCAGAGTCAGCATACGGCTGAGGATGTGGACCCTGTTCGAGTCAAGCAGCGGTGGGGCCGCCATTTTTGGCGCACAGTGCCCGTTCCTCCAGCGCCGCCAGACGCAAGAAATCGCTCCTCATCTCGCCGCGCTGGAATAGCCAAAAAAGCCGCGGCCTGTAATATTCAACCAAACGGTTGACAGATGGCAACGTACAGCGCTAACATTCAACCAAATGGTTGAATCTCAAGAACAACTAAGCAACCTGTTCGCTG
>JAOTUB010000179.1 GCA_029864095.1 Gammaproteobacteria bacterium
CGCTCGACGACGCTGCCCGGGGCAAATTTCTCTACTGGATAATGTACACGCCAGCCGTTGTCGAGCCGGCAATGGCGGAGAAATTCAGCGGCATCGAGCCAAACAGGGTCAGCAACGGCTGGGGCGACTTCGACCTGATGATCGCAACGCTGGAGAACGGGTTGCGCGACAGGATCTGGTTGCTCGGCGAGCAATTCACGGCGGCCGATGTGATGGTCGGATCGAGCGTCGTATTTATGCGGATGTTCGACATGCTGCCCGGGTCCGAGACTCTGAATGCTTACGCAGACCGCTGTCTCGCCCGGCCTCACTATCAAACAGCGCTGTCGCTGGAGAAAAGTAACTAAGCGGTGTGTCGTGACTCGAGCTCGCGAACGACATCTGCCAGGACAACGTCCTGATTGCGTAGCAGCACGAGCATGTGGAATAACAGGTCGGCGGCCTCGTTGACTATGTCGTTGCGGTCGCCCCCGACTGAAGCGAGCGCCAGTTCTACGGCTTCTTCGCCGACTTTTTGCGCGACACGCTGCGGGCCAGAAGCGATCAAACTGGCGGTGTAACTTTCCCTGGACGGGTTCTCGAGCCGGTCCGCCACAATCGACTCCAGTGTCGCCAGAAAATTCAGTTCGGAGTTGCTCACATTCTTCGCCTTTGCATTAGCTCACTGGTCGGATGTCAACCGCGTTGTCAATGAGATACCTTTTCAGGTCGGCAATGTTGATTTCCGCTCCGTGAAAAACGCTCGCCGCCAAGGCGCCATCGACGTTTGCCGATTGAAACGTATCCAGAAAGTGGCTCATCGCACCGGCACCCCCGGAAGCAATCAGCGGCACGTAGCTGTTGTCGCGCACAATTCCAAGTTGTTTATTGTCGAAACCGGCGCGCACGCCATCCTGGTTCATGCAGTTCAACACGATCTCGCCGACACCGCGATCCTGCGCCTCCCGGATCCACTCCACGGTCATTCGTTCAGCGGCCGCCGTCTTGTCAGGATCACCCGTGTTCTGATACACGTGGTACTGGTCGTCATCTTCACGGCTGTCGACGCCAAGAACGACACACTGCGATCCAAACCTTCGCACGAGTTCGTTTATTAACTGCGGACGTTCCAGTGCGGGAGTATTTATCGATATCTTGTCAGCACCTTTGTTTAATACCTCCTCGGCATCGGACACGCCGCGAATGCCGCCTGCGACGCAAAACGGGATATCAATAACGGCGGCAACGCGATCAACCCAGGAACGGTCAACGCTTCGTCCATCCGGACTGGCCGTAATGTCATAAAAAACGAGTTCGTCAGCGCCTTCGGCACAATAACGTTGCGCAAGGTCGATGATGCCTCCAACCACGCGATGATCGCGAAACTTCACGCCCTTCACGACGAGACCGTCACGAACATCCAGACACGGGATTATGCGTTTTGCTGGAATGAAACCACCTCCGCTCGTGTAATCCGGCCATCCAGCAGCGCGCGACCCGTGATGGCCGCCGGGATGCCGCGTTCACGAAGCGCTTCGAGGTCTTGCAGGTTTCGAACGCCGCCGGACGCCTGTAGCTGCAGCTCCGGGAATCGCGTCATGATGTTTGCATAGAGATCGATGTTCGGACCGGCCAGCGCGCCATCGCGGCTGACATCCGTGCACAGCACGTGACGCAGACCGAGATCGCGGAAACCTTCAATGCACTCATAAACGGTTGTGTTGCTGGGGCGCGTCCAGCCATGCGTTGTGATCAACGGATTACCGTCATCATCGATATTTACATCGAGTGCCAGAACGATGTGGTCGCCGCCGTAGCGCACAAGCCACGATTTTACCGCGTCGGGTTCCGTAATCGCGAGGCTGCCGATTACGCAGCGGGAAACGCCGGCATCCAGCCACGTAGCAATCGCGGCGCGATCCCGGATTCCGCCACCAACCTGCACCGACATTTCTGAATCGGCTGCTATCGCAGCGATGATCGTGTGATTGTGCTGTTTCCCCGAGCGAGCACCGTCGAGATCGACGATATGGAGGTCTTGCGTATGCAACTTGGCAAACTGGCGCGCAACGGCGGCCGGATCATCGCTATATTCGGTCGCTTGCGCGAAGTCTCCCTGGAACAAGCGGACACACTTGCCGTCCTGAAGATCGATTGCCGGTATGACTCTCATTGCCGCAGACCGATGAAGTTTCGCAACAGTTGTTCGCCAGCGACAGACGAGCGTTCCGGGTGGAATTGCGCCGCAACGAAGTTCTCGTGGCTAACGACAGCGGAGAACGGATTGGCATGCTGTGCTGTGGCGACAGTGTGCTGAGATGTGGGCACAGCATAGCTATGCAGAAAATAGAAATACGTGCCATCACCCAGCTCGCTGAGGACCGCATGCTCGGCAATTCGCGTAATCGGACACCAGCCCATGTTCGGGACGGGACACGACGTATTGCCGGGCAACTTCTTTGCCGTTCCAGGGATGATGCCGAGACACTCGACGTCCTCTTCCTCAGATGCATCGACCAGCAACTGCATACCGAGACAAATACCGAGTACCGGTTGCGTCAGTTGCCTGATGACATCGATCAAGTGTCCATCGCGGAGCCGCGTCATCGCGTCTCGTGCCGCACCTACACCCGGGAGAATTACTCGATCTGCTGCACTGATGACCGCGGCATCCGTTGTCAGCGTCGCCTTTGTGTTCAATCGCTTCAACGCATACAGCAGTGAGGCAATATTGGCACCGCCGCTGTCAATTATTGCAACGTAAGCTGGCGACATGTCAGCTCAACGATCCTTTCGTCGACGGCATCTCGTTACCTTCACGCCGTATGGCCTGTCGCAGCGCGCGCCCGGCGGATTTGAAGCAAGCTTCAACCATGTGATGTGCATTCTGACCCTGCACTTCGATGTGCAGGGCAGCGCCCAAGGCATCAGACAGCGAGCGAAAGAAGTGCTCGACCATTTCGGTCGACAGTTCTCCAATGTTCTCACGCGGAAAGGTCCCGCGAAAGACGAATCGGCCGCGCCCGGACAAGTCGACAGACACTTTTGCTTCGCTCTCGTCCATCGGTAGCACGAAACCATAGCGCCCGACACCGCGCTTGTTGCCAAGCGCTTTGCGCAGCGCGCCGCCCAGGCAAATCGCCGTATCCTCGACCGTATGATGATCGTCGATCTGCAAATCGCCATCGCACTTCAGCAACAAACTGAAGCCGCCGTGTTTGGAAATCTGTTCCAGCATGTGATCGTAGAAGCCAATTCCGGTCGCAACAGAAATCGGCTCGGCACGATCAAGATTCACCGATGCCGTAATGCTGGTTTCCTTGGTCATTCGCTCGACACTGGCTCGACGGTCCGCGAAGCACAATTCGTCTACGATGGCAGGCCATGTCATTCCATGCTCACCGCCGGGATCGAGCAAGAATCCTCGCACGCCGATGCGCTGCGCGAGTTCCATATCCGTCGAACGGTCGCCGATGACGGCCGAGTTCTGCAGGTCAATAGCCGTTTCCGCCAGGTAACGGGTCAGGAGTCCCGCTCGCGGTTTGCGGCATTCGCAGCCTTCATCTGGCAGGTGCGGGCAGATAAAGATCGCGTCGAAAGTGATCCCCTGTGATTTGAACAAAGCGAGCACGTGATCCTGACAAATCGCAAACTGCTGCTCCGGGAACGAGTCCGTGCCAAGACCGTCCTGGTTGCTGACTATGATGAATCGATAGCCGCTCTTGGACAGTTCGAGCATTGCTGCGATGACACCGTCGACAAGTCGCACTTTCTGCAGCGCGTCGACCTGACAGTCATCCGGTTCCTCGATGAGTGTGCCGTCGCGGTCGATAAACAGGACTCTCGATGTCATGCTATACCTCTGCGACTCTCGCGATCGTCTCGAGTAGACGATCGTTTTCATTCGGTGTTCCGACCGTGATGCGAACACAATCGGAGAGCACACCGCCGAAGTAGCGCAAGAGCACCTTGTCGGTGCTGCTTCGTTGCATCAATAGTTCCGCATCTTTTACCTGCATGAGAAAGAAGTTCGCGGAACTCGGCCAGATATGTTTCACGAATGTGGACTCAGCGAGTGCTGCGATGAGCCTTTCGCGTTCGGATATCACCTGTGTGACCCAGCTATCAGCCTCACTGAGACTCTCCGCTTGCAGCGCGTTCTCAACACATTCGACAACGGGGGTAGCCAGGGCGTAGGGCGCCTGTACGGCGTCCAGCATGTCAATAACCTCGCGCGGGCCAATGACCGAGCCACAACGGGCCCCCGCAAACGCCAGGGCCTTCGACAGCGTCCTCAGGACGATCAGATTGTCGTTTCGATCGAGAAGTTCGACTACAGACGGCTCGTCGGCGAACTCGATATACGCCTCGTCCACCACAACTGCGGATTGATTTCGGCGTTCTTCCAGCACCTCTTGCAGTGTCGTGCGTGGCAGCGTGGTTCCGGTCGGGTTGTTCGGTGAGCACAGAAATATCAACCGCGTTGTGTCGTCGCATGCATCGAGTATTTCGCCAGCCGCCACGGCAAAGTCGTTCTCACGAGAAGTTGCGACTTCACGCAGCAGGGCGCCCTGGACGTTCGCGTAATGTCGATACATTGAAAAGGTCGGCCGCGTCGTTACGATACTGTCGCGACCTGCTCGGCAGAAGACGCGGATCAGCAGGTCAATCGCTTCGCTCGTTCCACGCGTTACCAGCAGATTCCCCGCATCACAGCCATAGCGACCCGCCAGTGCTGCGCGCAACTGGGCAGGGCGAATCTCTGGATAGCGGTTGAGCGGTCGCCGAAAGTGGTCGCCACTGCTGGTCCATGGTGCTTCATTTGCATTCAGACGAATCGTATCGTCGACCTGGACGGCCGCCTCATAGGGCTTGAGCGCCTGGATTTCCTCTCGGGCCAGTCTCGCGATCGTCATGTCGATGCTCCAAGCCGGCACCTCACGGCGGCGGCGTGTGCGCCCAGTCCCTCGAGATCGGCGAGTGTGATCACGGCATCACGAAGGCCGACAAGACCGTCTCGGGTCAGTTCCTGCACGGTCATCAGGCGCATGAATTGGTCAACACCGAGGCCGCTGTATGTACTGGCGTAGCCGTATGTTGGCAGGACATGATTGGTGCCGCTGCAATAATCGCCGACCGACTCGGGCGACCAGGCACCAAGGAAGACCGAGCCGGCGTTGCGAATGGTCGCCATTGCGCCGCGCGGGTCATCAATTTGCAGGATCAAATGTTCGGGTGCATAGCGATTGCTGATTTCAATCGCGCGATCGATGCTGTCGACAACGACGAGCCGCGAGTTTGACAGCGCTTCTCGCGCAATATCAGCACGCGACAAGTAACGAAGCTGCACCTTGATTTTCGACTGCACCTGATCCGCAAGGTCGCTACTCGTCGTCAGCAACACCACCTGAGAATCGACACCATGCTCTGCCTGTGACAGGAGGTCGGCTGCAACGTAATCGGCCGACGCATTTGCGTCGGCAATGACAAGGACTTCGGAAGGTCCGGCTGGCATGTCGATGGCCGCACCGGCGGGGTCGGCGCTGACGAGTGTCTTGGCATTCGTCACCCAGGCGTTGCCGGGACCGAATATCTTGCAAACCTTGGGCAGCGATTGCGTTCCGTACGCCATCGCTGCTATAGCCTGGGCGCCGCCGATTTTGAAGATCTCGGCGATGCCGGCCCGGGAGGCCGCCACCAGTACCCCCGGATCGGCACTGCCGTCAGGTCGTGGCGGCGTGCACATGATCCGCGTGGGACACCTGGCCAGCGCTGCTGGAACAGCGAGCATGATAGCCGCAGAGGGCAAAGGCGCGGTGCCAGCCGGCACGTACAGGCCAACAGAGTCAATGGCATGAGCAACGCGTTCGCAGCGGACTCCGGGCATCGTATCAACCGCAATCGTTTGTGGCAGTTGAGGTTCGTGAAA
>JAOTUB010000040.1 GCA_029864095.1 Gammaproteobacteria bacterium
GATCGCGTCAGTACCGCTGCCATGGATCGCGTCAGTACCGCTGCCATGGATCGCGTCAGTACCGCTGCCATGGATCGCGTCAGTACCGCTGCCATGGATCGCGTCAGTACCGCTGCCATGGATGGCGTCAGTACCGCTGCCATGGATGGCGTCAGTACCGCTGCCATGGATGGCGTCGATACCACTGCCATGAATGGCGTCGATACCGCTGCCATGGATCGCGTCGGTACCACTGCCATGTATGGCGTCGGTACCACTGCCGTGGATCGCATCAGTACCACTGCCATGGATCGCGTCAGTACCGCTGCCATGGATGGCGTCAGTACCGCTGCCATGGATCGCGTCGGTACCACTGCCATGGATGGCGTCGGTACCACTGCCGTGGATCGCATCAGTACCGCTGCCATGGATCGCGTCGGTACCACTGCCATAAATGGCGTCGATGCCACTGCCATGAATTGCGTCTGTCCCACTGCCGTGAATTGCTTGAGTACCACTACCGTGTATCGCTTCCGTACCACTGCCGTGGATGGCGGCGAACACTGACGGTGATACTAGAACCGCAACAAGCGACGCTCCCAGAGCACGTTGTGCCCTGGCGCTTTTTGCGCTAGCCATTATTATCGCTCCTTTTTTCTCTTAAGCGATTCACATCCTGTGGTCGCTTAAGCATTTGTTAGCTATGCGTCCGTCATAGCTAACGAATTTCTATTACCAGCAATCTATTCAGGTTCTTCCTGGTTTTCCAACCCTCGCTCAGTCAATAGGTCTCTCAAAGTCTTCTTTTCATCTGGCGACTCAATGTAGTGATACATGCCAAAGCCAGTCTGAACTGTTCTTGGCACATCTTTCTCAACTTTTTCCCGTGCGACAAGCCAGTTATCAAGCTCTTCCAAAAATTCCTGCCCTCTTTTCTTCACAAACTGGTCGAATAACGCAACGGTGGTCGAAGTCACTCCGTTCTCAGCAAAAACTATTCGTTCAAATAAACCGTTATCTGGACCTTTCTTCTCTATATTTCGTGCGGCCGTGGAAAAGAAATTGTGTGTGACTTCCCCCAACCTCTCGACTAACTCACCGGACAATGCCTCCGGGATAAAATCCCGTCTCACCACTTTATATGTCTTGTTTTCCGATTCTACAACTGCGCCAATACGCATAAGTTCTTTTAGCATTGGTCTTGGAGCCATATCTCCGCTGTAAGTCCTCACCAAATCGACAAAAGAGGGTATCCCCCCATCGACAGGCGCTTCATACGGAATTTCAAGCGGCACCCCATATGGGCCCAAAAACCGTGGATCGCTATGCCAACCAGCCAGAACCCTGCTCGGTCTCGAGAAGTTCTTGGTGTGTGGCTCCGCCCTCATTGCGCGGTCTATTACGTTCTTGACCTCCTTACGTGTCAAGCCAGTCAGAATCGCTACTCTTGACTGATTAACCTTAGAAGACCTGTCGAAATGCCTTATAGCAACTTCGACGTACACGTCTTTCGCCGCCTCCGAAAAATCCCCATGTGACACCCCCTGACTGACAAGAAGCTTCACAAGCGGCTTCAGCATCATCCTCAAGGAGAGTCTCAGATGCTCTTTTACGTTTTGTCCCATCTTGGGATTCGACTCCGAGGCAATATGTAAAGTAATCTGGGTTTATGTAAGAATCAACTAGGTACTGTATCCTATTGTTTAGTCACGACAAGTGCGGCCTCTGTTTGGCCTGATTATGTAAAGAATGGCGTAATTGAAAAAATCGGACCAATAACGAAGCGGTGTCTAACGTACTGATTATTAAGAATTCTGATCGGCGGCGAGTTCGATGGGCTAGCCGCCCAGCAGAAATGACAGCCTAGCAAGAATAATTTCCAGAATTCTGACCTGTCGCTCTATTTACGAATTCCGCACCGATTCTGCGCTGTTTTGCGCTATGCGCATTTCTGACGTTCTCTCGGTCGGATTTTGACTTTGAACACAACTCAACGCCCGCGCGTTTGTCCGGGCCGGTCATTTTTCCTCTGAGCGAGAGGATTTATCCGTACCAGGTAGCCCAATGTCTGACATGTGCAGATTTTGGATGTCGTAATACCGACGATTCACTTACCAATGCTCGATCATTGATTCGTCTTCTTCTTCAAAATAGAAGACACCAACTGCCACAGTGTTCTTGTCCACTACGGAGTCGTCGTTCTCATGCAGAGTTTCGTAGGCCATAAATAGGTCATCAATTGATTCCGTGACTTCTGATAGACGATCAAAGCTTATTCGACGAAGACGCGGCAGATCTGTCTTGCGAATCGTCTGGCTGAACGCACTTAGCTGTGCCCAACCATCGCTCATTCGCTCCGGGTCCACGTTATGCGCCACGGTGGAGAGCAGCGGATAAACCGCATGAACCAAGGCCGTCACCAGTTTTTCTTGGGGGCCCTCAGGATGAACTATTCTGCTGACAGCGACGAGATTACCGTCTTGATCCTCTTCAACAGCCCCTACCCTTTTTAATTCAGTCCTCATCGCGCCAGGAGGAATGTCGCCACCAAAGCGGCGAACTAAACTGGAGAAGGAGCCCGACTCGCCGGAAAAAGGGAGAACCGCAGGTCGACCAGACTTGTCAAGAAATTCGGTTTCCGCATGCCAACGATGGAGAATCTCACTCAGCGGTGTGGTCTTAACCACAACAGACTGCTCCCCTTTTTCTATCTTCTCTCTTATTCGCCTGACTTCTTTCCTGGTGAGCCCAGTCATGACCGCGACTCGAGAGATGTTAGTTGGCCTGCCACGAAGACCATATTCATTTGTGGCTACTTCGACAAAAGCGGTTTTGGATATCTCGCAAAATTCGCGCAATCCAATTCCGAATCGAAGAAGTATTCGTGCGATCGGGCGCAGGACAATAAGAAAAGCACCGAGAATTTGTTGCTGGATGTCGTTTTGCATGGGCGCAAAATATATGGCTCGTGACCCTCATTTGCTAACGAAATTGTCGACTTGGGAAAAATATACCAAGTTTCAGACGAAACTTTTGGTCGGGTCAACAGGCACAAATATGGCAAAGAACCGCCTTTTTGCACTGGAACAGTCGATTAATTGGGATCTACTGGCCAGCTAGGAGCTTCTCGAACTGCTCCTCATCAAGTGTGCCAACTTCCAGTTTCTGCGCCTTTGCCAGCTTTGATCCAGGTCTTTCGCCGAAAACAACGAAGTCTGTTTTCTTCGACACACTTCCCGTCACCTTGCCGCCCGCAGCCTGGATTTTCTGTTTGGCCTCATCTCTAGTCATGCCCGATAGAGTTCCGGTCAGGACGAAGGTCTTGCCAGATAGCGGGCCATCGGTCGGATTCTGCTGAGGTTCAGTCTCCGACCAGTGCACACCGAGGTTCTGCAGTGCGGCGATCACATCACGGTTGTGCGGCTCGTCAAAAAAGGCCCGAATTCGCGACGCAACGACGGGGCCCACATCGTTGACCGAAAGCAAGTCTTCTTCTCTGGCCTCGATGATGCTCTCGAGCTTCCCGAAATGAGCTGCAAGCGCGGCGGCCGTCGCTTCTCCGACCTCACGAATGCCCAATGCAAAGAGGAATCTCGCAAGCGTCGTCGAGCGACTCGACTCGATCGATGACAACAGGTTCTCAGCGGATTTCTCGCCCATCCTTTCCATCGCTGCGAGTTCATCTTTATCTAGCCTGAAGATATCCGCGGGAGTATTGATTCGGTCGACGGAGACGAGTTGGTCAATCAGCTTGGACCCAAGGCCCTCGATGTCCAGCGCTTTTCGTGAGACAAAATGCTTCAGTGAATTTGCGCGCTGTGCGGAGCAGTAAAGGCCACCCGTGCATCGCGCAACCGCTTCGCCGTCGTCTCTTGCCACGGCAGAGCCACACACCGGGCAGGTCTTGGGCAGCTGTATCCGCCGTGAACCTTGTGGCCTGCGGGTGGCGATGACGCCAACGACTTCTGGAATGACGTCGCCCGCACGACGAATCGTCACGGTGTCCCCAACGCGGACATCTTTTCTGTGCAGCTCGTCGATATTGTGAAGTGTCGCATTGCTAACGGTTACTCCACCCACGAAGACAGGCTTCAGGCGCGCAACCGGCGTCAATGCGCCCGTACGGCCGACCTGGAATTCAATGCCCTCGACTGTTGTAAGCTCCTCCTGTGCCGGGAACTTGTGAGCGATCGCCCAGCGCGGGGCGCGGGAGACGAATCCGAGCTCGCGCTGCTGTAACAGGTTGTTAACCTTGTAGACCACCCCGTCAATTTCGTAGCCCAGAGAGTCCCTCTTGGCGCCAATTGCTTCGTAGAATGACAAGCACCCTTCGACGCCCGTAACCACGCGCCGCTCCGGGCAGGTCTTCAATCCCCAGTTTTCCAACTGGTCGAGCATCTCGCTGTGACTTTCGGGCAGATCGCCGCCGGCCACCCTGCCAACCGAGTAAACGTACATATCCAATGGCCGCTCGGCCGTCAGCTTTGGGTCCAGCTGCCGCAGACTCCCTGCCGCGGCGTTGCGCGGGTTAACGAACGTCTTCTCCCCTGCCGCACGAGCTTTCTCGTTGTATGCCTCAAAGCCCGCCTTTGGCATGAAGACCTCGCCCCTGACTTCCAGTGTCGACGGATAGCCCTCACCAATCAAACGCAGCGGCACTGACTCGATTGTTCGGACGTTGTGGGTGATGTCCTCGCCAGTGGTCCCGTCACCGCGAGTCGCCGCACGCACCAACCTGCCGGCCTCATAGAGCAGACTCACTGCAGCGCCATCCAGTTTCGGCTCTGCCGCATAAAGCAGCGAATCGGCAGCATCTTCCAGCTCGAGTCGCTCAGCGACCCGGCGATGGAAATCTCGAAGCTCCTCGGCTGAAAACGCGTTCTCGAGTGACAGCATTGGTACCTGATGTTTCACCGTGCCAAATGCCGCAATGGGCTTGTCTCCGACTCGCTGTGTCGGTGAGTCGTCGGTAATTAAATCAGGGTTCGCCTTCTCCAATGCCTGCAGCTGCCGCATCAGCCGGTCATACTCGACATCCGGAATCTCCGGATCATCGAGAACATGGTAGCGGTAATTGTGGTGTCGAATCTGTGCCTTGAGGGAAGCGATCTTCTTATGGGTAGCGGCCGACGCTGTCATCGTGGGATCTTTGGCGCCTGAATCAGGCAACCAGAATGCTGTGCTGGTATTGAATGATTTCCTCGCGCATGTAGCGTTCGCGCTGAATACTCAGCGTACTACCAGACTCATCGAGCAATTCGGCGTTGAGCGTCTGTGCAATTGCCCTCGCGGCCGTCATCATCATATCGAATGCTTCGACACCATCCACCGGTCCCGGCAATACGAGAAACAGACTAATGCCCGGTATCTCTTGCTCTTTGATGTTCGCAAGATCGAAGCTGCCGGGTTCGACGAGGCTCGCAGCGCTGAAGATGGTTCTGTCTTCATCGTTGCCATCGTATCGGTGGAAGATTCCGAACTTTCCGTGTCGCAACCCGATTCCACGCAAACTGAGTATGAGGTCATCGCCGCGAAAAGCCGCTCCATCACGGGCGATGAGTCGCAACGTGACGATCTTCTGCGGCGCTTCACTTGCCAGCTTATCCACCGCTGTCGCGGCATCATCGACCGCGGCCGAGTCCGGCTCGAGTTCCGTCAGCTCAACGTCTTCGTCACCAATTGTTGGCGCGACGCGCGGACCTTCAATCTTTTCTATTTCTGGCCTGTCTCGCTCTCGTCGACTATAGAAATACACACCGGCGATTACCAGGAGTCCAAAGAACAACAGCAACCAGCGCAAACCGTCCATTTCTCAATGACCTAATTCGCCGCCATTTTCACTGCTTCATCGAGATCGACAGATACCAGACGCGACACGCCAGGTTCCTGCATCGTGACACCGGTCAGTTGTCGTGACATTTCCATCGTCACCTTATTATGCGTGATGAACACAAACTGCACCTTCTGCGACATCTCGCGAACAATGTTGCAAAAACGCCCGACATTAGCATCGTCGAGTGGTGCGTCGACCTCATCCAAGAGACAAAACGGTGCGGGATTCAGTTCGAATATCGCGAAGACCAGTGCTACTGCCGTCAGTGCCTTTTCGCCGCCCGAGAGGAGATGAATAGTGCTGTTGCGCTTACCGGGTGGACGCGCCATCACCGTAACACCCGCAGACAAGAGGTCGTCGCCCGTAAGCTCCAGGTAAGCGTGCCCGCCGCCAAAGAGCTTGGGAAACAGCTTCTGGAATCCGGCGTTGACGTTCGTATAAGTCTCGCGGAATCGCGATCGTGTCTCGCGATCGATCTTGCGTATCGCGCCTTCTAGTGTTTCCAGAGCACTGTTCAGATCTTCCAGTTGCGCATCAAGGTATTCCTTCCTCTCGGATTGCTCTTTGAACTCATCAATGGCGGCAAGATTTATTGGCCCCAGTCTCTCTATGCGACGGCGAATCTTCTCGAGCCTTTCCCCCCATTCATCGATCGCCGCCGCCTCGTCCATCTCGTCGATCAGGGTGTCGTAATCAAAATCCGTTTGGGCAAGTTGCTCCGCAAATCCTTCCCGGCGTACACGCACTTCGCGAAGTCCCATTTCAGCTTCGTTGACCTCACTACGCGCTTCGTCCACTGACTGGTCAATGCGCATGCGTGTCTGGTCTAATTCGCGCAACTCCGCCTCAATCTCCTCTACGAGACGTCTTGCAGCGCCGAGCTGTTCCTCAACCTCGACGCGAGTCCGAAGCTGTTCCTCAAGCGACTTTTTCGTTTCGGCCAAAGGTGCCTGACGTTGCTCGAGCTGCCCACGAATTTCAACCTCTCTACTCTGGAACTGATCCAGCTGCGAGCGCATGCGATCAAGATTCTGCGCGGCAGACTCTTTGCTAGTCCGCCGGCTCTCAAACTGAATAGTGATGTTCTGTACTATTTGCCGGTCTTCATCCGCCTGGTCCCGCACTCGCTGTAATTCGCTATGCAATTCCTCACGCCGCGTTTCGAGAATCTCGCGCTGCGCGTCCAGTTCTTTAAGTGTCTCCATCGCCTCGGTTGCACGTCGTTGCGACTCCCGCAGTTGTTCTTCAGCAGAGATCTGGTAATTGTCGACCTCGCTGGTTTCCTCGGCGATCGCGGCCTGACGAGCATTTGCCTGATCCATACGGTATTTGGCGGCATCGAGCGCCGCTTTTACTTCCGAGTACTCATTGAGCAGAGAGGCGGCGTCTTTCTGTACCGTCTCCCGACGCTCCTCAAGCTGATTGAGGCGTACTCGGCCGTCCTGAAGGAGCTGGCGCGCGCTATCGAAGCGCGCCTGCAGCTCGCGGTTGTCAGTTTTGAGACGGCGCAAGTCATGCTCACGCGACAAAACCCCGGCTTTGGCGTCTTTATCACGCGTCACGCGCAGCCACTGCTTGCCCAGCCATATGCCTTCTTGCGTAATAACCGACTCGTCCTCGCCGATAGACTCGCGAATCGCCAAGGCCTTGTTCAGCGAGTCTGTGACTCGCACCTGTGCCAGAAGCCTGTGTACGGATTCCGGCGCGCCTGTGACTTGCGCCGCCAGCGTATCCGATACGTCGAACAAGTCGGGGTTACCAATGTGCTCCTGGAGAATCGTGACGTTGCCGCTACGGAGCTTTGCGATGCTCTCGGTTACCGGCGTGATGTCGTTGACGCAGATTGCTTGCAAGTAATCGCCAAGGACAGTTTCAACGGCCTTTTCCCAACCAGCAGCGACATCGAGAGCCTGCGCAACTTTGCGGTTGTTATCCAGGCCGGCACTCTCCAACCACTCATTGACACCTTCGTCACCCTCGCCCAATGCGGCTTTCTGCAGAGCTTCGAGTGAGGCGTACTTGCCCTGCCCGATCTGCAGCGCGTTGCGCCGCTCGTCAACGAGCCGCGTCAGCTTCGTATCCTGCTCACGTAGCTTGCGAATTTTGTCAGTAATGTCGGTGAGATGTCGGTCAAACTCGTCGCGCGCTTGTCGCTTGCGCTGTTCCTGAGACGTCAGCTCATCAAAACTCGATTTCAATTCGTCAGCGCTGGCGCCAGACTTTGCCTCGTCAAGCTTTTGGCGACGCTCGGAGAAACTCTGAATTCGAGACTCGATTTGTTCGGAGCGAGTTTGCTCGACACTACGAAGCTGCTGCGCCTCACTAAACTTTCTTGTGTAGTCGTCCCACTGCCGCTGCCAGTCGACCAGCGCCTCTTCCGCACGCTGCAACGATTCTGCAGATGCCTTTTCGCTTTTACGCGCTTGTTCCAAGCCTGGAACCAGCTCACTCAATGTAAGTTCGAGTTGTGCGATCTCGCTCTGATCTTTGTCGATATGCTCGCGGATCTCGCGGCCCCCATGCACCGCCTGCTCGAGGTCCTGCGTTTGCCGTTCATCCAATTCGTGTGCATGCTCGATTGACTGTTCAAGTCGGGCAATTTCGGATCCTATCTTGTAAAAGCGCCCCTGCACCTCGTTGAATGCGTCATTGCGTTCACTTTGATGCGCTCTCGACGCTTCGATTTTTGCCTCGAGTTTTCTCTGCTCGGCAATCGCCGCTTCAAGCCGCGTCTTGCGCTCGGCCAGATGCCGATCGGCAGCTGCGGCACGATCATCAAGATATTTGGTCCGCAGTGCCAGCAATTCGGCCGCCGTACGACGCTCCTGATCCTTGTACTTCCCATATCGCTCGGCCGTTCTTGCCTGCCTATCAAGATGCTTGATCTGCTTCTCGACTTCCTCGAGCACGTCCAGCAGGCGATCGAGATTCTCTCTGGTGTGCTTGATCCTGTTCGACGTTTCGCGGCGCCGCTCTTTGTACTTGGAGATTCCGGCGGCCTCTTCGAGAAACACCCGCATTTCTTCGGGCTTGGCCTCAATTAGTCGCGAGATCATGCCTTGCTCAATGATCGAATAGCTGCGCGGCCCCAGGCCCGTGCCAAGAAAGACGCCTGTAATGTCTTTGCGGCGGCACTTTGTGCCATTCAGGAAATACGCTGAGATGCCGTCTCGAGAAACTTCACGGCGGATCGCAATTTCCGCATACTTCGCGTACTGCCCTTCGAGCGTTGTCTCGGCGTTATCGAACAGTAGCTCGACTGTCGCGGCCCCAACCGGCTTACGTGAACTCGATCCGTTGAAGATCACGTCTGTAATCGAATCGCCGCGTAGCCGGCTTGCTGAGCTCTCACCCATCACCCACCGCACAGCATCGATCACGTTCGACTTACCACAACCGTTCGGCCCGACAACGCCGACAAGGCTGCTGGGGAATGTAATAGTTGTGGGGTCGACGAAGGATTTGAAGCCGGCGAGCTTGATTTTGCTTAATCGCATGTGCTGTATGACGCCATTAGCCCGTCAAATCGGGCTAGTGTAATGGAATTCAGGCAATAAAACGATTGTCGCGGGAAAAAGACAATTGCCCCGCAGACCGCGCTCTGCCTTGCTTTCGGCACTCTGCTCGAACGAGAATATTTGCCGAAAAAAATAGGCTTCCATGCCGCCCTAAGCCATGTATAATCCCGCCCTTTTCTCGATCCGGCAGGAGTTCCCAATGGCTGCAAGAATGGCCGCAAGCAAGAAGCGGAAGAAAGCACCAGCGTCTCGAAAGAAGGCTGTGGCGAAAAGAGTCAGTAGAAAGAAAGCCAGCAAGAAGAAAGTAGCCAAGAGAAAGGTCGCAAAGAAAAAGGCCACGAAGAGGAAAGCAGCCAAAAAGAAGGTCAGCAGGAAAAAAGTGGCTAAGAAGAAGCCAGCGAGGAAGAAAGCCTCCAAGAAAAAGGTGAGCAAGAAGAAGCCGACCAGGAAGGCAAGTACGAAAAAGTCTGCGCCAAAGAAGAAGCCTGCGAGCAAAAAACGGCCCGTTGCGAGAAAGAAAGTCGCTCGCAAGGCGCCCGTGCGCCGTGCCCGTTCGCGGGGCGACATGCTTTCGGGGCCAATCCACGGCATCAAACCCTACAAACCGAGGCGCGGCGAATCATATATGAGTGCTGCGCAGCTTGAGCATTTCCAAGAAATCCTATCTTCCTGGAAGCGTGAGCTTATGTTCGAAGTCGATCGCACCGTGCATCACATGCAAGACGAGGCGGCGAACTTCCCGGATCCGAACGACCGCGCAACACAGGAATCCGAATTCGGGCTCGAACTGCGCACGCGAGACCGTGAGCGCAAGCTGCTTCGAAAGATCGACGAGGCGCTTGCTCGGATCGATGATGGCAGCTATGGCTACTGTGACGAGACAGGCGAGGAAATCGGCTTGAAGCGTCTTGAGGCGCGTCCGGTCGCGACGCTATGCCTGGAAGCCCAGGAGCGACGTGAACTCGCGGAACGCCAGTTCCGAGATCGGGACGATCGTTACCGGTAAAGCGTCGCTTCCCAATCCTTACATTGGTCGGTTTGCGCCGTCGCCAACCGGCCCCCTGCACTTCGGCTCCCTGTTAGCGGCCGTCGCGAGCTTTCTGGAGGCGCGCAAGCACGGCGGACAGTGGTTGCTTCGCGTTGAGGATATTGATCCGCCGCGCGAACAGCCCGGCGCGACAGACGCAATTCTGACTGCGCTCGACGCTTTCGGCTTCGAGTGGGATGGCCCGGTTACCTATCAGAGCGACAGCCGCAGTGACCACGATGCCGCTGTTCAATCGTTAGCCGCGGCCGGCAAGCTGTATCGCTGTGGATGTTCTCGCAGAGACCTGGCGGCGGCGCCGCGCGGCTCGCTCGGCATTATTTATCCGGGCACCTGTCGCGACGGCAGCAACACGGCCGAGGCAGCACATCGAGTGCTTACGGACGACGAGCCAATTGTTTTCGAGGACCGCCTGCAAGGCGAACAATCCCAGCGCCTCGAGTCCGAATCAGGCGACTTCGTCGTGCTGCGGCGTGACAACCTCATCGCCTATCAGCTAGCCGTGGTCGTCGACGATTACCTGCAGGGGATTACCGAAGTGGTCCGCGGCATCGACCTAATGGACTCCACGCCACGGCAGCTATGGCTGCAGCGGTTGCTGGGCTACCCGGCGCCCGTTTACTGCCACATACCGGTTGTCGTCAATGAGCAAGGTCAGAAACTCAGCAAGAGCCACGGCGCGACAGGAGTTTCGTTTGAGCGCAAGTCGACGACGTTGGTCGCGGCACTCGAATTACTCGGCCAGGGGCCGCCCCGAGACTTGCACACCGGTTCACTGACTGAAATCTGGGCATGGGCCCGCGTTAATTGGAATATCGACGTCCTCGAAGGTGTGACCGAGATTGCGGCCGGACTTCATGCTTTGGCTGGCAACGAAAATGGGCTATCGTAGGCGCCATTCGGTCGCCCGCAGCCGCCGGAATTCCAACTAACGCCTGCTACAAGAGATTCAAATGAGTACAGCTCGAGTAATCAAGAAGTACCCGAACAGACGTTTATATGACACCGAAGAAAGCCGCTACATCACGCTTGCTGATATCAAGCGCCTGGTACTCGACAAGACGGAATTCATCGTTGTCGACAAAAAGGATGGCCGTAACATTACGCGACTGATTTTGCTGCAGGTTATCAGCGACCAGGAGCAAAACGGTGCGGCGGTCCTGAGCGAAGAATTTCTTGCGCGGGTCATCTGCTGTTACGGCAACGTTTTGCCGGATTCTATCGCCAAACATCTCGAGAAAAGCCTCGGGGAATTCATGGCGCAAACACAAAACCCGCTCGACAACGGTGTCGTCAGCCCATTCCCTGATGTGACGAAAAATACCTTGACATCAGGGCCTTAGATGCCCTAGCTTGGACCCTGCAATGGGGATACGCTCCCCCGCCCCCCGTTGCAATGCCTGAAGGGGTTCACACTCCACGGCGGGCCCCCTGCGCAAGCGGGGGGCCATTTTTTTTGCCTGAAAATGACGACCGACACGACAGACAAACGGATCATCCGCAGCGACTTCACGCCTGCACGCTGGCTCAAACACCGCCACCTGCAGACGATGTTCCCGTCGTTGCCCTGGGCCTGGAGGCAGCGACCGACGCTGCGCCGGGAAGTTCTGCGTTTGCCAGATGGCGATGCCACCGCAGTCGACTGGCTAGACGAAGCCGACCAATTGCCGCAGTCGGCGCCGCTGCTGGTGATTCTGCATGGGCTAGAGGGGTCGGCAGAATCCTCCTATGCCCGGATGCTCATGCAGGCTGCCTTCGATCGTCACTGGCGCCCATGTGTGTTGCATTTTCGAGACTGCGGGGACTACAGAAACCTGCTGCCACGACGCTACCACGCTGGCGAAACCAGCGATATCCGCTACTTCTTGCAGCGGTTGCAAGATCAAGGCCACGTTGGTCCAAAGCTCGCCGTCGGCTATTCGTTAGGGGGCAATATTTTGCTCAAATACCTCGGCGAATCCGGCAGGAACTCGCGGCTTGATGCTGCGGGAGCGGTTTGCGTCCCGCTCGATTTGTATAAATGCGCGGAAGCATTAAATAAGGGTTTTTCAAAGGTTTATCAAAGACACTTGTTAAATAACATGAAGAAATCCGTGCGTCGCAAATTCGATAGACACACGGCAGCGTTCGACTGGGAACGGGCCATGAAGGCCGAGACATTTGCCGAGTTCGACGATGCGGTCACGGCACCGCTGCACGGCTTCATGAACATGGCCGACTACTACGATAAGTGCAGTTCGGCGAGATTTCTGAGGCACATCGCCAGACCGACGTTAATTGTCAATTCGCTGGATGACCCGTTCATGACCCCTGGCGTCATCCCGCATCGCGACCAGCTCTCTGACAATGTGTTACTGGAAATTGCAGATGCCGGGGGCCATGTCGGCTTTATCGAGGGAGGCACGCCGTGGCGGCCACGGTACTACCTGCCACGGCGAATGCTGGGTTTTCTCGAGGAACAGCTCTAGCTAGGCGGCCTCGACTTCCTTCATCGAGAGCCTCACGCGCCCCTGGCGATCGACTTCGAGGACCTTCACCTTGACGACATCGCCTTCGGACAGCTTGTCACTCACTTTCTCAACTCGCTCGTTGGATATTTGCGAAATGTGCACGAGACCGTCTTTACCTGGCAAAATCGTGACAAATGCACCGAAGTCCATGAGCCTTGCGACCTTGCCCTCGTAGACTCGTCCCACCTCGACATCGGCCGTAATCAATTCGATTCGACGGAGCGCTTCCTTGCCTGACGACCCGTCCACAGAAGCGATCCGCACGGTGCCATCCTGATCAATATCGATGGTCGCCCCGGTCTCCTCGGTCATCGCACGTATCACGGATCCGCCCTTGCCGATGACGTCGCGAATTTTCTCGGGGTCGATCTTGAAGGTGATAATTGACGGCGCCCATTCGGACATTTCTTCCCGCGACGAACTGATGACCTTGTTCATTTCGCCCAGGATGTGCAAACGCGCATCACGAGCCTGAGCCAGCGCTTTATCCATGATCTCCCGCGTTATGCCCTGGATCTTGATATCCATTTGCAGAGCCGTCACGCCGTCGTTTGTGCCCGCAACCTTGAAGTCCATGTCGCCCAGGTGGTCTTCGTCGCCCAGGATGTCAGTCAGAACAGCAAACTCGTCGCCTTCCTTGACCAGGCCCATCGCTACGCCGGCAACCGGGGCCTTGATCGGCACGCCGGCATCCATCAGCGCAAGGCTCGTGCCACAGACAGAGGCCATGGAACTGGATCCGTTCGATTCAGTAATCTCGGAGACAACGCGAATTACGTAGCCGAAGTCATCGAAATCAGGCATCACGGCCTGAATGCCGCGCTTGGCCAGCTTGCCGTGGCCTATTTCGCGTCGTTTTGGGGAACCAACGAAGCCTGTCTCACCGACACAGAACGGCGGGAAGTTGTAGTGCAGCATGAACGGCTCTTTCCGCTCGCCCTCAATTGCATCAATAATCTGCGCATCACGTCCTGTTCCCAGCGTGGTTGTCACAATTGCCTGTGTCTCACCTCGTGTGAACAATGCGGAACCATGCGCCCGCGGCAGCACACCCACTTTTACATCGATCGGACGCACTGTCTTCTGATCACGGCCATCGATCCGCGGCTGCCCGCTGATGACGCGTCCGCGGACTATTTTCTTCTCAAGCTTGTACAACGCACCTTTGACATCCTCAGCAGACCACCGGGCATCATCGCCAGCGGCCAGCGCTGCGATCGCAGCTTCCCTGGCATCACCCACAGCGCCCTGACGCTCCTGCTTGTCAGTGATCTGATAAGCGGCCGTCAAATCCGCCTCGGCCTGACCGGCTACGGCGGCAGCCAGCTCCTGATCTTCAGCCGGTGCCTCCCAGTCCCATGCGGGCTTGGCGACTTCCGCCGCGAGTTCGTTAATGGTATCGATGGCAACCTGCATCTGCTCATGGCCATACATAACGGCACCAAGCATGACATCCTCCGCAAGACCGTCGGCTTCTGACTCGACCATGAGCACGGCGTCCTTGGTGCCCGCAACAATCAGATCCAATGCCGACTCTTGAAGCGCCTCACGACCGGGGTTCAAAACATACTGGCCATTGATGTAGCCTACTTTCGCCGCGCCGACCGGCCCCGCAAACGGCATGCCCGAAATGGCGAGCGCTGCGGATGCTCCGATCAGCGCCGGAATATCCGGATCAACATCAGGGTTTAACGACATAACCGTCGCGATCACCTGGACTTCATTCGTGAAGCCCTTCGGAAACAACGGGCGAATTGGGCGATCGATCAAGCGGCATACGAGAATCTCTTTCTCGCCCGGACGACCTTCGCGCTTGAAGAATCCGCCTGGAATCTTGCCAGCGGCATAGGTCTTTTCCTGGTAGTTGACCGTCAGTGGAAAGAAATCCCGGCCCGGATCCGCGGCCCTGCGACCAACGGCTGTAACGAGTACCTGAGTTTCGGCCATGTCGACCAACACCGCGCCGTCTGCCTGACGAGCAATTGCGCCGGTTTCCAGCGTGACCAGATGCTCCCCATATTGGAACGATTTAATTACTGATTTCACAATATTTCTCTACTTGAAGATGAATGTGGCAATAGCACACCGTTGCGATCCCTTCCCGGGAGCGGCACGAATTTAGCCATTTGCCAGTATGACTCGTCGGTTAACGACGAAGGCCGAGCCGGGTAATCAGCTCGCGATATCGGTCCTGATCTTTCGCTTTGAGATAGTCCAGCAGCTTGCGCCGCTTGTTGACCATCTTCAGCAGACCCTGACGGCTGTGGTGATCTTTCTTGTGCTCACCGAAATGCTCGGTGAGTTCTGATATGCGTGCAGACAGCAAGGCTACCTGTACTTCGGGAGAACCCGTATCCGCGTCACCGCGGGAATATTCAGCAACAATGCTGTTTTTTTGCTCACTTGACAGTGACATTTCCAATTACCTCGATCTTTCTCTTTTTAGCCCTTTTTTGCAGCGCGCATTCTAGCGTCTGTGCAGGCCTATTAACAGTCAAAAACCAATATCTAGCCGTTTTTTTCAGTCGTGCGGAACACCCGTTTGGGCGCAAGCCTGCCTTCGCCCAACAATTCACCCACGCCCGTGAATTTGGCCCCCGCGCCGTAAACCCTGACGAGCCCGGACGACTCCTGCGCCAGGGCTGCGACCTCCTGGCCAGCTGAAAATCGCGCCGCGGTCTCGGCATCCAATTGCACGGCGGGCATGCTTTCCAACGCGGTGTCGGGCGGCAGGAGCCGTGCCAGCACGGCCGCCGATCCTGACGCGGCCGCAGCCTCGATCCCAGTCAGATCGAGCATGTCCGAGGCCTGGAACGCGCCAACCGTTTCACGGTGCAGCCTCGCCGTGTGGGCCACCGTCCCCGCCTTTTTCGCGATATCTTCAACCAGGACGCGGACATAGGTGCCTTTGGAACAATGCACCCGAAAAACCAGCCGGCCGCCTGCGATCTCCAGCAGACAGATCTCGTCAATCCGGATCGGTCGCGGCTCGCGATGTACCGTCTCGCCTTTGCGGGCAAGCTCATAGAGCCGTTTGCCGTCCTTTTTGAGTGCCGAGTACATTGGTGGCACCTGCGTCGATTCGCCAAGGAACCCTTCCAGTATCCCGGCCCATCGCTCAGCCGAAAGCTCGGGCACCTCCGCTGTATCGACAGCTGTGCCGTCCGCATCGCCCGTATCGGTCGCGATGCCGAGCTTCGCTGTCACGCGATACGTCTTGTCCGCGTCGAGCAGGAAGGCACATACCTTTGTCGCCTCCCCAAAACACAATGGCAGCATGCCGGTTGCGGCAGGGTCCAGGCTGCCGGTGTGGCCGGCCTTGCGGGCGTTAATCAGTCGCTTGACTCTCTGCAGGGCCTGATTCGATGTCAGGCCAGCCGGCTTATTCAGAAGCAATAATCCGTCGATCTGCGTGGATCGACTGTGGACGCGGCGGCTCATGGCAATTATCCGTGGTCGTCGGCGTGCAGAGCATTGTCGATTAATTCACTGATCTTCGCGCTGTGTTCCGCACTATCGTCGTGAATAAATCTGAGTTCCGGCACGTGCCGAACCTTGATGGCATGACCGAGTTTCGCACGCAAGAATCCGGCAGCCTTGCCAAGCCCTTCGAGCGCGGCGTCCGGACGATCGTCGGGATTCAATATGCTGAAATATACCCGAGCCACACTGAGATCACGCGACAACTCAACCGAAGTCAACGACACACCCAGAAGCCGCGGGTCCTTCGTCTCGAATCGCAGCAGCTCGCTCAGCGTGCGCAGTATCTGCGCGCCCAGGCGTTGATTCCGCGAAAACTCGCGAGGCATTATTCCAACGTCCGAGCGACTTCAATGCGCTCATAGCACTCGATATGATCGCCGACCTTGACGTTGTCATAGTTCTTGACACCAATTCCGCACTCGGTGCCTGATTTGACTTCATTGACATCGTCCTTGAAGCGGCGCAGCGATTCGAGCTCACCTTCGTAGATCACAACATTGTCGCGCAAAACGCGGATCGGATTGTGGCGCTTGACGTACCCTTCCGTAACGATACAGCCGGCAATGTCGCCGAGCTTCGGCGACGAGAACACTTCTTTTACCTCGGCCAGGCCAACGATCTGTTCGCGGATCTCCGGCGTCAATAGCCCACTCAAGGCCGCCTTCACGTCGTCAATTGCTTCGTAGATGATGCTGTAGTAGCGAACGTCGACGCCGGATTCCTTGATCGACGCACGGGCTGCCGCGTCGGCGCGAACGTTAAAGCCGATGATCACGGCATTAGACGCTGCCGCAAGGTTGGCGTCGGTTTCCGTAATGCCGCCGACGCCGGAACTCAGGACATTGACCTTAACCTCATCGGTCGACAACTTGATGAGAGCATCACGCAGCGCTTCCGCGCTGCCATGAACGTCGGACTTGATGATCACGCCAACCGTGGACTCTTCACCATCGGTCATCTGGCTGAACATATCTTCCAGCTTTGACGCCTGCTGCTGTGCGAGCTTTGCATCGCGGGTCTTGGTTTGCCGGAACTCGGCAACCTCGCGTGCCTTGCGCTCATTCTTGACCACGAGGAAATCGTCACCGGCGCTCGGTGTCTTGGACAGGCCGAGCACGACCGCCGGGCTCGACGGGCCTGCCACTTCGATTGATTGGCCAGTCTCATCAAACATGTTGCGAACGCGGCCATACTCTTCGCCCGCGATGATCATGTCGCCTTGTTTCAAAGTACCTGCCTGAACCAGCAGCGTAGCGACCGCACCACGTCCCTTTTCAAGACTCGATTCGATGACAAGGCCCTGAGCGGGACCGTCTGCAATGGCCTTCAGATCCATAAGTTCAGCCTGCAGAACGATGGCATCCAGTAGTTTGTCAACGCCCTCACCGGTCTGCGCCGAGACGTTGACGAACAGCTGCTCGCCCCCCCATTCCTCAGGGATAACCTCGTGCTGCGACAGTTCGTTTCTGACTCGTTCCGGGTCCGCGTTTTCGCGATCAATCTTGTTTACAGCCACCACGATCGGCACGCCCGCAGCCTTCGAATGCAGGATCGCTTCGATCGTCTGCGGCATGACACCGTCATCGGCTGCGACAACGAGAACAACGATGTCAGTCGCCTGAGCACCACGTGCACGCATTGCGGTAAATGCCGCGTGTCCTGGCGTGTCGAGGAATGTGACTTTGCCTTTCTTGGTCTCCACGGAATACGCCCCGATGTGTTGCGTGATTCCGCCGGCTTCGGCATCCGCAACATGGGTGCGGCGAATGTAGTCGAGTAATGAGGTCTTGCCGTGATCGACGTGGCCCATAATCGTAACCACAGGCGACCGGCTGACTTTCTCGCCAGTCAGCTGCTCTTCGGTTGCGAGAAGCTGTTCATCGACGTCCGCATCTGTCGTCGGTATAGCGACGTGCCCGAGTTCCTCAACAACCAGCGTCGCCGTGTCCTGATCGATTACCTGATTGATCGTGACCATCGCACCCATGTTGAACAGCACCTTGACAACTTCGTTGCCCTTAATCGCCATGCGTTGCGCCAGTTCAGACACCGCAATGCTCTCGGGAATCTCGACCTCGTGTACGACGGGAGCCGTCGGTTTTTCGAATCCATGCTGCGAATCGCCGCTCAGCGACACCGCCCGTCGGCGCACAGGCGTTTTGCGCTTGCGACGCCCGCTCTTATCGCCGGCCACATGCAATTCCTTGCGGCCGTAACGCGTTTCCCCTGCCTTTGGCTTGGTCTTGGTTTTGTCTTTTGTTCGGCGAGCGCGGGCATCCTGTTCCGCTTTCTCAAGGCGTGCTTTTTCCTCAGCTGCCAGTGCCGCCGCCTGTTCGGCTGCCTTACGAGCCTCTTCTTCAGCGTCGACGCGCGCCTGTTCGGCTTTCTCGCGCTCGGCTACTTCCTGCTTGGCCGCCTGCTCTTTTTCAACATTCAGACGCTCCTGTTCGAGCCTTTCCGCCTCGAGCCGATCTTCCTCTTCCTTGCGTTTGCGATCGAGCTCTTCCTGTTCAAGCTGCGCCTGCTTTTCGAGGACATCGCGCTTGATGTAAGTGCGCTTCTTGCGGACTTCGACATTGACGGTGCGCGAACGCCCTTGAGCACCCGAGAGCCTTAGCTCCGACTGCGACTTCCTTTTTAGCGTGATGCGCCGCGGCGCGGCATCGCCAGCTGCGGACTCTTCCTGCCCGTGGCTACGGCGCAGATGAGTAAGCAATTCGAGCTTCGCGTCGTCGCTAATCCTGTCGTCGGAGCCACTGACCTTGATACCGGCCTCGTCCAGCTGCGACAGCAGCTTGTCGACCGGCACTTTCAGTACCTCAGCAAATTGTTCAACTGTTACATCAGCCATTCTTCAAACTCCGCGTAACCTGGCGTTCAGGCCTGCTGCTCTGCTTCAAACCAGTGTGCCCGCGCCTTCATGATCAGCGCTGCTGCCTGCTCCTGATCCATCTCGTTAATTTCGAGCAGATCATCGGTTGCCAGTTCCGCCAGATCCTCGCGCGTCACCACACCCTTGCTCGCCAACAAAAATGCCAATCCTTTGTCCATGCCCTCAAGGTTCAGAAGATCCTCCGCAGGCTCGGTTTCGTCAATTTTTTCCTCTTGTACGATTGCCTGCGTCAACAATACGTCACGCGCCCGGCTGCGCAGCTCGTCGACGATGTCCTCGTCGAACTCTTCGATCTCAACAAGCTCCGCGGCGGGTACGTAAGCAACCTCTTCTACTGTGGAAAAACCTTCCTGGACCAGAATCAATGCAACCTCTTCGTCGACATCAAGCTGCTTTGAAAACAGCGAGATCAGCTCCTTCATTTCGGATTCGCTCTTCTCGTCAGCATCGGCTGCCGTCATCACGTTGAGCTCCCAACCGGTCAGCTCACTCGCGAGCCGAATATTCTGACCGCCGCGCCCGATTGCCTGCGAAAGTTTGTCCTCATCGACGGCGATATCCATGCTGTGAGCATCTTCATCAACGACGATGGAAACCACCTCGGCCGGTGACATGGCGTTAACGACAAATTGTGCCGGATTGTCGTCATACAGGATGATGTCGACGCGCTCACCGGCCAACTCGTTCGATACCGCCTGGACACGTGAGCCACGCATGCCGACACATGCACCGACGGCGTCAATGCGCTTGTCATTACTTCGAACGGCGATCTTCGCGCGAAGACCCGGGTCACGGGCGGCGCCGAGAATGTCGATCAGGCCCTGGCCTACTTCCGGCACCTCGATTTTGAAGAGCTCGACCAAAAACTGTGGCGATGTCCGCGTCATGAACAGCTGCGGGCCGCGCACTTCGGAACGAACCTCGGTCAACAGCGCCTTGATGCGGTCCTGGGGGCGAACCGGCTCACGCGGGACCATTTGGTCGCGCGCAACAAAGCCTTCAGCATTGCCGCCAAGATCGATATAGACGCCATTACGATCGACACGCTTGACCAAGCCGGATAGCAACTCGCCTTCGCGCCCCTGATACTCCTCGACGACCTGCTCACGCTCAGCCTCGCGAACCTTTTGCACGATGACCTGCTTGGCCGTCTGCGCCGCGATACGGCCGAACTCGACAGACTCCATCGGCACCTCCACGTAGCCGCCGGGCTCCGCATTTTCATCGATGTCGACAGCGTCGATCATGCGCAGCTCACGATCGGGAACTTCGAGTTCTGTTGATTCGTCCTCGAACACGAGCCAGCGACGGAACGTCTCGTAGTCACCTGTCTCGCGATCAATCGCGACGCGAACCTCGATGTCCTCGCCGTGTTTTCTGCGCGTGGCAGACGCCAGTGCGGCTTCGATGGCCTCGAAGATAATGTCCTTCTCGACGCCCTTTTCATTCGATACGGCGTCCACAACCATCAAAATTTCTTTGCTCATTACCAAAAACTCCAAAAAATCCCGCGCCGCTACTGCCCCGCGGGGACCAGTCGCGCGGTATCGATCGTTGCCATCGGCAACGAATGCGGCTCACCGTCCACGTCGACCACTATGTTCTCGTCATTCGAAGACACCAGCGTGCCCCGAAATCGCTTGCGCCCCGCAATTGGGAAGCGTGTCTGCACCTTCACCGTTTCTCCTGTAAACCGTTGAAAATGCTCAACCTTTGTCAACTTTCTGTCCAGTCCTGGCGACGAAACCTCGAGATTGTAGTGCCCGGGCAGCGGATCCTCGACGTCGAGGAGCGCGCTGACCGCCAGACTGACCTTCTCGCAGTCATCGAGACTGATGCCGTCGGGTCGATCAATAAACACCCGCACAACACCGCTCTTACCGCCCAGCCTCGCCTCCAGGTCTGACAACTCGTAACCCAGTCGTTCGATGCTCGGCTCCAGCAATTTTCGCAGCTCATCCGCTGTCATCGGAACACCTAACCATCTGTTTCAAAACAAAAAATGGGCCAATGGCCCATTCTTCTTCTTCGCAGTCCTGCTGCCCTCAGACAACAAAAAACCCCTACGCGGGGCCTTCTCTACCAAGATTCTGGTAGCGGCGTGTCAAACAGCACACCACCGCGTCGGGGCGGGATTATACGGTAGTCGCCGGCAGTTACGCAACGCCGCCAAGCCCGGCGAGACTGCCGGGCCAGCCGCCGTTATCGACGGCGCATCGGGTCCTGCCGTTTGTAACCCTCCGGCGCGGCAAACACGCCTGGCTCCAGATCTTGCTCTATGACCGATTCAACAGAGGTTTCGCCGACAGCGGCCCCTCTTTCGAAATCGATCGTATGCACTGGAAAGCCGTTAATCTGTTCCATGAGCTCTCCAGGATTTAACCCGTCACCGGACTGCATCGGCATCATTTCGGTCATCTTCGTCATGAACTCGGCCATACCGCGAAACGCCGCTATCATTTCATCTGCCCCGTCGATGTCCTTCATGGCCGCAGCGCAAACCTCCTGCGTTTTTTCGGTTCCCTCATAGACCGCATAGTTCTTGCACGTGAATGATTGCCACTGCCCAGTGCCAAGCGCTTCGACTCTGGGTGCCGGCTCAGGCGCTTTTTCTTGCCCCATCATCCCGCTCATTTGCCCTTTCATCATTCGCTCCGCCATTGCGCGCTGTTCAGGCGGCAGGCCGGCAAGCTGCTCCTCCATTTGCTTCATCGCCTCACTTATTTGCGACGACACTTCGGTAAGCATTGCCTCGTCCATGACGAAATAACTTTTGTCCTTGTGATCGACTACCAAAAACTCGGTGCCGAGAAAGATCATCGAATTGCGCGAACCACTCGCGCGGTCGTCCATGCGGATATTACCCGCCTGGGCGAATATCTTTGCGCGTCCGGTTTCCTGACCCAACGCATCGGTCGTAACCAGATCCATTGCGACGCCCGCGTATGAAAGTGGTGACAGCAGGTAAGATATCGAGAGAAATACGGCGCCAGGCTTCTTCATTATGATACCCCTTTGTCCGGAAGCTTCGTGTTCGCCAAGATTACCGCGATATTAGCCCGGCGGCCATGAGCGACGCGCTACCTTTTTACCGTTGCGCAAGTTGAGTTCTCGAGTTCGGCCCGGAGCCAGGTTCATGGCGAACAACGCTGCGTCAGGTTCGGTTGTTCAAGATCTCCTGTTTGAGTTTCTCGAATTCCTTATCAGTAATGTAACCGCTATCTTTTAGCTCGCCCAATGTCCGCAGTTGCTCCAAGGTCTGCGAAATATCGGATTTGTTACTTTTGCCGGGCACTCCTGGTTCTGATTTGGAAGCACTGGCCGCTTTACGTTCGCCGATGTCATCCTGTGCACGCACGGCCTCTTTTTGCGCTTCCTCGAGACGCCGTTCCTCTTCGCGTGCCCTCAGTTCCATGTCCCGCTGAATTCGTTCATTCCCCAAGCGCTGTCTCTCTACCTCCAGGGCCCTGACCTGTTGCTCATCATAGGTCGGCGACCGGTCAGTCCTGGCCTCCTTGTCACTGGTTTGCGCAATTGCCTGCGTTGCTCCCGCTGCGCAGATAAGCATGAGTGCAAGGCTAGAGTTCATCTCTTTTTCCTGTCGCCGCGAGGTCTATGTCGTCTGGGTTAGTTAGGGGCATGATACGATGCTGGCCGTCATCCTTCTAATCACGGCAAAGAACCGGACACCAGCCTTCAACCCGCCGCAATGACGCCTATTCCCTACTATGGGTTCAGCAGCGACGTCCAGTTCCTCATGGCACCTATGCTGCAGCCGAACTTCGTGTGCCCATTGCCCAGTCCCTGAGACTCGATGATTTGCTCGCACGAGCAACCCGCCGTATCCCCTAGTGTGAAACTCGAACCCGGGCCGTTGCCGTTGGGAGGCGTGGTGTTAAACCGCCCATCCCCGTCCGTATCGGCGAATCGATTGGTCCCCAGTGTCTCTGTTGGCACATTTTCGGGCAGCACGGTGGCCGGACAGAGATCGGCGTCGTTCGGCACGCCGTCGGCGTCTTCGTCCTTGAGTACATAGATAACGAGGCCGTCGTGATCTGAAGACCGCAGCATACTGCCATCGTCGTTGATCAGGTCAACGGCGGCATCCGCGTTGCCGCGACCATATTCGACGCCACTGATTTCGCCGGCCAGCTCCTTTGAAGTCAGC
>JAOTUB010000180.1 GCA_029864095.1 Gammaproteobacteria bacterium
CTCGACCATCGCCTCGGTGTCGAACTTGCAGTAGCGTAGCAATTGCTCTTCGAGTTCGGCTTTGCGTACCCAATCGGTAGCGGGATTAATCGCTTCGATGAACCCGTCCGACGCCGCGGTGCCTTCGGCAATGCCATCGAGCTTCGAATAGTCCATATCGGGATTAATCGTGGGCATAACGGCCTTGATCGACCACGAACCGAGCATGTTCGGGTGATAGTAATTCTGTTTAACTATCGGGTGTAAGTCGACGAGTCTGCTAATAATTTTCTGCAGCGGTTCGGCGAGATCCGGGAACAGGCCGATCAAGCCCTCGATCACCTTTTGCTCGTAGTTCGTGTACATCAGCACGGGTCCGAATTCGCCCAGACACTCGATCAGCACCTCTGCGAGGGCCCGCATCGGGGCCTCGCCCGAGAGATCGAGAAATGCCTGGTACGCGTACTCGCCGTTGTCCATCTCGATATCGCAGGACCACTGCACGGGCACCGCCTGGTAGGGCCGCGTGCCCGCCCAGAGCGGCACGGCCGGGGCGATCGTCTCGAAATCCAGGTAGTAGTGCGGGTACGGCAAGGCCTCGAGCGCTCGACGGGCACCCTCGAGTATCTCGGGTTCCCCTTTGCAGGTCACTTCATAGATACGCCGTTGCGTGGCAGAGGTAATGCTGTGCTCATCGACATCGAGGATGTCGCGAGCCCCGAGTGCCACGTAGTTGCCGAGTTTCGCTTTGCTGCCGCCCAAGCCCGTGATCGGGTAGCGGGTTTCGCTTGGCCAGCAATACGCCTGAAACTGGCAGTCGTAGGGGTTGCTGCACTGGGCGCCGACGTTGATCTCCGGCATCGGGCCGGTAACGGCGTCACGCGCGTTGGCGATGAGTTCGACGACGCGCGGCTCGAGGGTACGGACTTCTTCGGTCAGGTCGTTCTCGATGAGTAAGCCTTCGTAGTCGCCACCGCCCGGATACACGAACTGGTTGTTGATGTGGGTGAGCGAGATCGAAGTGATCGATAAACCGATCTGGCGCAGCACCCAGTCCTGGATCGCACAATCGAGCACGTGGATGTCCTTGACCGACGTGGAGGCCTTGACCTCGATCAGCCGCCAGCCGTCCCCATCGGGAATCAGCACATCGACCCGCACCAAGATGCCCTCGTATTGAAACGTCGCCTCGAAGATCGGCGCGGCCACGCCCTGCTCGATGAGCTGCTGCGTCTGCTGCACCATCAGTCTCATCGTGCGTTGGAACGGGATCTCGACGGAGTCGGCGGTGCCGTAAAGCTGTTTGGCGATGTTGCCGACCTGATGGCCTGTGGCCCAGAGGGATTCGGTCTGGGCCGTTATCTCGCCGAACTCAGGGTGATGCTTCTCCAGGTACAGCTTCTTCGGGCACTGAAAGGCCGAGATCAGGCGGGATTTGGACAGGTAGGGTCTCATTGCGGCAATCGCCTGGGTCTAAGAGATCAGGACATTAATTCTTCGGCTCGATCTCGAGCTTGAGAGAAATGAGTTCGAGCAAGTCCTTGAGCGAGATGACGCCCACAAGCCGGCCGTTGTCCACCACCATATAACGAGATCGCGTGTCGGGATGGACAATATCTCTGAGCAATTTGGCAGTGCTCATGTCGGCCGCAATCGTGTTGGCTTCCGAGCAGGGTTGTAGCAGTTCACCAACGGTTCTCTTAACTCGTTCGCTCTGTGGCAGCGCCTTGATGTCGTCGACGCTGATGCAACCCAGCAGCGTCGCGCCGTCGACGACAGGATACATCTTGAAGTGATGCGGGTAGACGTAATCGTCCAGCCATTCGTCAATTGATATCGACGGCGGAACCGTCACGGGGTCGCGCCGCATGAATTGCGCCACCGGCTGGTCCTTGATCATCTCGCTCACGACGAGCTGCTGGTACGACGCGGCGGCCGCCCCGCGCACGAAAATACCGATCAGGAACCACCACATACCGCCAATCAGATTGCCACGGACAAAGGCAATTATGCCCAGGAGCACTAATGCCAGCCCGAACGCCCGGCCGATCTGGCTAACAATGAACGTCGCCAATCGCAGGTCACCTTTGCGTTGCCACAGTGCGGCGCGCAACACCCGGCCGCCATCGAGCGGGAAAGCCGGGACTAAGTTGAATATGGCGACAGTCAGATTGATCAATGCCATCGTATCGGCGACACCAACGACCGGCGCGGGCCAGTGTCCTGCGGTCGCGAGCGCGCCGATCATCCAGAACACGTAGGCCAGCACAAAACTGGAAATGGGGCCCGCGATTGCTATCAGGAACTCGGACTTCGGGCTGGGCGGCTCCTGCTCCAATTCGGCAACCCCGCCGAATATGAACAATGTAATGCCGCGAATGGGCGTGCCGTAGTGTCGTGCCACCAGGGAGTGCGCAAATTCGTGAAAGACGATCGAGAAGAAGACCCCGATTGCGACCGCGATGCCCATCCACGCATACACGATCACCGATAAATCCGGGTACTCCTGCGGAAACAGGCCCGCCCCGAGCGACCAGCTGATCAATAAGGCCAGCAACAGCCAGCTCAGGTCCAGCTTTACTTCGAAGCCGAAAAGCGTGAACAACCGAAATTGCCGAATGCCGGTCAATTTTTGCTGACTAGGTGCCATGGCTTGTCTCGCCGGACTAACGTCCTAGCGTCTCGTCAGGGTCATTGGCAGCACGCGGCGTCGATGCACGGCGCCGTGACAGATGCTCCGATGGCCAGCCTTCGTCGCCGACGAGCGGGACGAAGCGGACCGGTATGAGGTCTTCCGTGTCGAACTCGTCCTCTGCGACGCGCGTTACGCGGACGAGTTGCTGGAACGTCGTATAACCGCCGATCGGTATGACCAAGCGCCCGCCTATCCTGAGCTGGTGCTTGAGTGTCTCGGGAACCTCGGGGCCTCCGGCTGTCACCACGATGCCATCGAACGGTGCCTGGTCGGGCCAGCCGAGCGTGCCGTCGCCATGCTGCACGTGCACGTTGTCGTAACCGAGATCCTCGAGAACAACGCGTGCCATATCGGCGAGTGCTTTGATGCGTTCTATCGTGTAGACCTCGGCCGCTATTTCCCCAAGAACTGCCGCCGCATAGCCTGACCCGGTGCCAATCTCGAGCACCTTCTCGCCACCTTCGAGGGCCAGCGCTTCGGCCATGTAGGCCACGACATAAGGTTGCGAAATCGTCTGACTTTGGCCGATCGGCAGCGGCGAGTCGTCGTACGCAAATCGTCGATTTCCTTTTGACACGAATCGCTCACGCGGCACCTTGCGCATCGCATCGAGAACGACTCGCGACGTCACGCCACGCCTAGCGATCTGGTAATCAACCATGCGTTCTCGCAATTTCGAATAGCCTGCCATCAGCCCGCTCCTGATATCAGCTTATGCCATAAGCACGGGTCCGGATATCAGGACATAACGCAGCCAAAACGATCCGACGCCTTTTCACTCGCACGATCCGGCCGGTAACGGCAGGTCACGTGGCGGAGATCAAGCGGGATTTGCCGAGGCAGGCATTGCGGCAGGCCATGGCAACCATAGCGCCGGATACCCGATGCGTTGGAATTCTGCAGCGTGAGTGTATATTTGGCTGTTCAGGGGCAGACGGCAGCGGACAGACATGAGTAACGACGCGTCTCGCATATTGACGCAACTGCGCGAAGATCATCGGAATATGATGCTCTTGCTGGAGATGATCGAGACCGAAGCTAACCGACTATACCGCGATGAAGCTGTTGACCTCGATCTGGCGCACGACATCATGATCTACATGACCACCTACCCGGACGCCGTGCACCACCCCAAAGAAGATCGGCTGTATGCCGAGCTAAAAGCGGCCCGCCCTGACCTGTCTCAGGGAATGTCGAAAATCTCGGCGGAGCACCGCAGTATTGCCGAGAAGGGGCTTGAGCTGCGCAATTCCATAGAACAAGTCGTCGTCGGCCAGGCAGAACGGCCAAATGCTGTCGTCGCAAATGCGCTTCGCTACGTAGATGCATTACGGAGCCATATGCACTGGGAAGAGCACGACCTTTTCCGTCGCGTGGAATTAATGATCAGAGATGGTCACGACGTCCTAGACAAAGCCGTCTTTGTCCAGGCTCCCGATCCGGTATTCGGGCCGCGGGCTGAACAAGTGTTCGCCCGTTTGTTCGACCGCATCAAGAAGGCTAGGTAGCGCTGCACAACAGGGCCTTTCATTAATCATCTAAAACCATGTGCGTACCGGGCGCCTGATCGGTGACAGTTTCCCCGGCGCGCGCAAGGAGATTCTGCTGCACAACGATTCCCAATGACCGGAAAATTTACGGCCTCGTCGGCGCGAACTGCATCAACGTGGATGCTAATTACCTCAATGAAGAAATTCGCAATAATCCCCAATACCTCGACGCGCTCATCAACGCGATATGCAATACGGATAAGGTTCTTGACCAGATTACCCTGAGCAAGGATGAGTACGAGAACGCATCAGCGGGTAAACGGCACTTTCGCGATTTCACGGCAATAGCGGGCCAAGCGATCACTCACGCGATGCCGAGATCTTCCGCACTCGACCCGCGTCCGGTGTTGTGGCTGACCCTACTGGAAGCACTCGTCGTCAATCCGGCCGCTGCCAGGCGCGAGGATTGCGGCAAACTAGTGTCGGCTTAGAAAAATACATGCAATTCGGCGAAAAGCTGTTCCCTGTTTTGCCCCGGGTTTTGCGGAATCCCGTTATAGTCGCGGTAGCCGATACGGGTCTGCAAAAACTGAATCGGCGAATACTCCCAAATGACGCTAAACCGATTCTGTTCGTCGTCAGGGACATCGTCATCCGGATCGAACCATTCGAAAGACGCCCTAAGATTGTGGCCCTTCCTGTAGCCGTAGTTTGCCTCGATCAGGCTGGCCCAGGATCTGCGTTTCCCGGTTGGAGTTCCATCGTCGATGATGCAGTCGATTTCTGCGAGCCAGGCGATTGGTCCGGTCCGGACGCCGCCAAACACATTCTGCATTTGCCTGTCGCCGACGGAAGCATCGTTGAAATTGAAACTACCGCCGCCGCGCCACTTCGGTGTGACGTGACTCACTCGCAGGCTGTATTGCTTGCCCGAGTCAACCTCAGGTCCCCCGGCGGTTCCGCGAGTCACGGCGAGCTGTCCTGACCATGCGCCTTCCTCGAATCCGACCTGCCAGCCGGTGTCGGGAGCGTTGAAATTGATCCCGCTTACCTGGCGAATAAACGCCTCGTCGTCCTGAATTCGCAGTCCATACGGCAGGAAAAACTCGCCGGCCTGGATTGACCAGCGTCCTTTGGGCAATGTCAGGCGTGCATACTGTTCGCGTATCTCAGGGTCGTCAGGCCGAAGTTTGGCATCCACATACAGCGTCAGGTATTTCGGAAAGGGCTTGATCTCGATGTACGCAAGAAATTCCTCGAGTTCCGTATCGGAAATTGATGACCGGCCCGGGACGTCGAGCCGATTCCATCCGCCCCGAATATTGCCGCCGACAGCGAAGTAGCGACCGATCTCGCCCGTCCAGAGTTTGCCCATATCGAGAGTGCGTGCCGGAAGTTCCGTCTGCGCGAATGCGCTTCCGTAAGGCGTGCGCTGGCCGCCGCCGGATGCCGCCATATGACACGTCGAACACTTCAACCCTTTCTGTACAGCAAGATACGGCTCCGCATGCACTGTCTTGTTCATTGCGAACAGGCAAAGCAACGCAAAGCCAATCGATTTCCAGGCAAGTCCCTTTTTCATCGCGCTGCTCCGCTATCGATCCAGGCTCGAATCACGTCGATCGTG
>JAOTUB010000181.1 GCA_029864095.1 Gammaproteobacteria bacterium
CTTCTCGCCCGGCAGGTGGCCGCCCGTACCGGTCTTGGCCCCTTGGCCACCTTTGAAATGAAACGCCTGCGTCTTCTCGACTTTGTCCCACGAGAAACCGAAACGTGCCGAGGCCAGCTCATAGAAGTAACGACTGTTCGCCGCCTGCTCTTCGGGCAGCATGCCGCCCTCCCCCGAACAGATCCCGGTGCCCGCAAGCTCCGCGCCCTTCGATAACGCGACCTTGGCCTCCTCCGACAGTGCGCCAAAACTCATGTCGGATACGAACAGCGGGATATCGAGAGTCAGCGGCTTCGCCGCGTTGGCTCCGATCACGACGTCGGTGCCAACCGCTTCGTCGTCCAGTAATGGCAGTTTGTGCAGCTGAGCCACAACGAACTGCAGGTCATCCCACTTCGGCAGCTGATTGCGCGACACGCCCATCGCGGACGCAGGACCGTGGTGGCCGACCTTGCTCAGGCCTTCGTTCGCGAGCTTGCGAATAAACTTCACGTACGGCTCGTCCGAGGTGCCCGTGTGGTCCTGATAGACGCCCTGATACGCCTCACGCTGGTAAGGTTGCGGATGGGTCCGCGACCAGGCCTCGATCTCGTCCTGGTCGACGAGTACTTTGCCGTCTTCGATCCACGAGTTGAATTTCGGCAGCGTCTCGCTGTGGTTGTATTCGCTGATACCCGTGTCGAGCCGATAATCCCAGCCATGCAAGCCGCAGATCAGGTTATGGCCATCGACATGGCCGTCCGACATCAGTGCGCCGCGGTGTGCGCAGCGCCCGTACATGACCGACACGTTGTCATCGAAACGTACGATGACCAGATCGACATCGCCGACCAGGGCGTGAACCGGCGTCCGGTCTTCGACGTCGTCCCACAGAGCGATTTCTATTGTCTTCATTCGTATTTGAACCTTCTTATTGCCAGTGCCGCGACGATCAGTGTTCCGATGAGCAATGCGGCAACATTCGGTATCGCTGCAACGGCGCCCGCCTGAAAGCTAATGAGTTTGTGCAGCGCATCCATCGTCCACCCGGTGGGAATCAGCTTCTGCAGCCCCTGCACCCAGTCCGGTGTGATTTCGATCGGCCACCAGCAACCGCCCAATGCAGCAAGCAGATTTGCAACCAGCACGCCGAGTCCAGCGGCTTGCCCCTCCGTTCGCGCAAGGCTGCCCAGCAAAAGCCCTGCCGAGGCGCAAAATGCCGCCCAGGCCACCAGCACGAGAATAATCATCGCAAGGTCCGGGCCCCAGTCCATTTTGAACACGAACGTGCCGACTATAAGTGCGAAGCCGACCTGCAGCACGGCGAGCAGCATGCGCCCGCCCCATTTGCCCGCAACGACCTCGGTACGTGTCATTGGCGCCGACGCGAGGCGCCGCAACAGTCCACGCAGTCGCTCCAACACGAGCATCGTGGCACCGCTGGTCAGCAGCACCAACAGGGTAAACATCACGAGGATGCCTGGAACCGCCTGTTCGAATCCGACCGGAATGGTCTGACGGTGCCCGGCCGCCGAGACTTCGAGCTGCCATACACGCGTTTCGGCATTCAGCGCGACGAGCGCGGCGGCGTTCAGTGGTTCATCCGAGCGTGCATCTGCCGTCACGATATCGGCAAGCGCCGTGTACAGGCTACGCTGAATTCGAATCGTCTCGTAGTCGCGCAATAGCGCCGACGCTCTGGTGTCGTAGCTGGCATCGACCTGCTCGCCGGCGACGATCTGCTCACTGAAGTTGTCGCTCAGTGTCAAGATGCTTCGCGGCAGATTGCCCTCCGCATCGGCTACGACTTCAGCGCGCCACTCCGGCTCAAACTCGTTCTCACGCAGCCGCAAATCGATTTGCTCCTTGAGAAATCCGGGTGATTCGGCCGCGACGACAATCGGCGTCGAACTGCCTCCCGACATCCCGCTCGAGAAGCCCGACATGACGGTGCCGATGAAATAAAAAAAGATCGGCGGCATAACAAACAACCAGACCACGGTGCCGCCCTGTCTTAGCTGGTGACGAACGTCATTCCATGCGATAAAAACGACGTTCTTCATGCGCGCGCGAAGCCAGTGCGCAAACGCCAGGCGCAAATCGCAAGCCCGCTGGCAGCGGCTGCGGCAACGATGAGCCAACTGCTGGCGTCAATGATCCACGCGCCAACCTCGGTGATCTCCGATGTCAATCTGTCCGCAACAAATCCGTTCGGTGACAAGCGCCCGATAGCCGCGATCCAGCCAGGCATGACGGCCAGCGGGAAAAAGCTGCCCCCGGCCATCAGTAACGGGAACAACAGTAGCGACGATATGACGCTGGCCGTGTTCTGATTGCTGAACAGCATCTGTAGCGCCGCGAACCATGCAAACAAAGCGACACCCGATAATGCGATCCATACCAACGACGAAGGGAATTTCGTCCACGACACGCCGTGATACAGAAACCCCAGGACAAGTGTCAGGCCGCCAATGATGGCGATCACGACAGCAGCGGCCAGCGCCTTGCCAATCACAAAGCTACCCAGCTGTCCGGGCGAAAAAACCAGACGCCGCAGCGTGCCGCGATCACGCTCGACCCAGAAGTCACTGGCGAGCCCGTTGGACGAAAACATGACCGCCATCAGGACGATGCCCGGCAGATACAGCAGCGCAAATGATGGCCGAGGCTCACTCGGGGGTGGTTCGACGATTGCCACGTTGATGACAGGAGGAAACAGTCGCGGCGCAACAATCTCAATCTTGTTCTGAATGGCGACCGCGATCGCCGCGACCGCCGCATCGCTCGACTCACCGACCAGTTTCTGGATCGAATCGATGTCATCGCCGAAAAGCGCCTGCGCGTAAAACCCGGCGTCGAGCACTATTTCTGTCACGTCAGTAATGATGCCCGGCAAGATCGTCTGGGACGGGTTGGTCCTGAGCGTCAACGTGATCGCTTCGGCATCGAGAAACGCGTCGCCAAATCCTTCGGGAATTATCAGCAGACCGCTCGCCTCGCCCGCGTTGACACGTGTCGTGCCCTCCTCGACCGTGGTTTTTTCCACCGAAATCAGTTCGCCGAGATCACCAGCGCTGTACGCTCCGGCGATGAGCTCGCTGAGAAATGACTCATCCTGATCGGCTACCAGCAACACGCCATGCGGCTGCGCGCCGTCGCCGCTCATGAGCATTGTAATAAGGCCGCCGATCGTGAGCGGTATCGCGAGCCAGATTGCGGTCTGCAACAGGTCCTGCCGCCAGCGCGACAGGTCTTTTTTGAATGACGTCAGGGCGAAGCTCATCGGATTATTCGCGCAGCTCTTTGCCCGTCAGCAGGAGGAACAGGGTCTCGAGATTTGGACTGCGCAATATGGTTTCGGTGACAATTCCGCCAGCACCCGAAATCGCCGTAAATATCACGGGCAGATGCTGCGAAGCGCGCGACAGTGTCAGCGTGACGCAGTGTTCTTCCTGCGTGATGACTTCGAGGTCGAGATCGCCACGCTCCATTATCATTTCAACAGCATGCCTGGTTTCGTCCAACGGAAACGTCCCGTTCAACTGCAGCACGTCGCGGGCGCTGAGCTTGGCACGTAATTCACTGACCGTGCCTTTGGCGATTACCTTGCCATGATCCATGATCGCAAGCGAATCGCACAGTCGCTCAGCCTCTTCCATGTAGTGCGTCGTGTACAGGACACAGGCGCCCGCGTCGCGCTCGGCCTCGACCATGTCGAACAGGCGCGCTCGGGACTGCGGGTCGACGCCGACAGTGGGTTCGTCGAGCAGTATGACCGGAGGTCTGTGCACGATGCCGCAACCGAAATTCAGGCGCCGTTTCATACCGCCCGAGAATTTTTTGGGCAAATCTTTGGCGCGATCGCGCAGACCGATCGTGTCGAGTACCTCACTCACACGCGAGTCGAGCTCCGCGCCGCGCAGACCGTAGGCTTTGCCCCAGTACCGAAGATTCTCCACTGCCGGCAGGTCTTCGTAGAGCGCCAGTTCCTGCGGCACGACACCAAGATTCTGGCGCGCCGCCTTGCCATCGGCAACGACATCGTGACCCGCGACAAAGGCGTGGCCCGAGGTCGGCTGCAGCAAACCCGAAATGCAGTTGATCGTCGTCGACTTCCCGGCACCATTCGGCCCGAGCAGGCCAAATACCGTACCCTTACCAGACTCGAAGCTGACCTTATCCGCGGCAACCAGGTCGCCGTAGTTTTTGCTGAGGTTTTCAACTCTGAGCATGGCTACGGACGATATCGCAATTTACCCAACAGGTCGCGCCTGAGCCTATAATCGATCACCCCACTGTTCGACCCAAGAGGCCATCATCATGCGAATGATCAAGTCTTTTCTCGCCGTCCTGCTCTGTTCGACAATTACTGTCGCTCAGGCGGACACGATCGCCATTATCGGTACCGGCAATGTTGGGAGCGCCCTGGGTCCGGAGTTTGCGGCGCAAGGCCACACAATTGTTTACGGTTCGCGTAACCCGAACGACCGCGACGTTGCAGAACTCGTCGAGCGTACAGGTAACGGAGCATCTGCCACGACGCAGGCCGATGCGGTCGCCGCAGCAGACATCGTCGTGCTTGCCGTGCCCGGGACTCTAGTTGCAGAAATCACTGCGAAGCTCGGCGATTTATCACGAAAACTCATTATCGACCCGACAAATCCGATCAAGCTCGACTTGCTGCGCATGAGACATGTTGCGGCAACGTCGAATGTCGACGTCATTCAGTCGATCGCACCCGCTGCCGACGTCGTCAAGGCGTTCAATACGCTGGGCTGGAAAGTCATGATCGACCCCGACATTGCCGGCGGCCCGGTGTCCGTGCCGCTCGCGGGTGACAGCGGCAGGGCAAAAAGAAAAGTAGCGGACCTCGTCAGGGGCATGGGACTCGAGCCCATCGATGTCGGCGACAGCGACAATGCCCGCTGGCTCGAGGGTATGGCGATACTGCTGATCAATAACAACATCCTCACGCCGCGCCCGAATTTCAATTTCTATCTTCGTGAGATGGATTGATGGCACGTCGCATTTTTTTCACGGCGGCGTTTTTTTGCCTTGGTATGCCGTTCGCGGGTGCTGAAGAGAACTACAAGGATTTGCTCGACGAGGCGATCGGGAACATCGAGTGGGAGTTCGAGAAGGAATGGGCGTTCACCGAAACATCGCTGAGCGACGGTGGACTGTTTGTCGGACGCTTCGATCCGCGTTTGGAGGACGATGAGCAGTGGACGCTGCTTTCGGTCGACGGCAAGGAACCGACGAGTCGCCAGCGCCGGAAGTATGTGCACGACAAAGACGAGCATCGGGGCGACTCTGACGACGACGACAATCGCGTCACGGCAATCGTTGAGCCCGACAGTCTCGAAATGGTCGAAGAAACTGATGAGCACTGGCTATTCACGTTCGTGCCAGCCGAGGACCAAGAAGCATTTATGACCAGCGTTGACGCGAAGATCCGGATCGTCAAGGACGGGCGCTACGTCGATTCGCTCGAGATGCGTAACTTCCAGGACATCAAACCGGGATTCGGCACCAAGATTACCAGGTTTCAGATGCGCTTTACTTTTGGCCGCGCGCTGGACGCCGGCCCCATCGTGCCGAAGTCCATGGACGTCCAGGTTACAGGCCGCGCGCTGCTCTTCATCGGCTTCGATGAAATCGAGGTCACCAAGTACAGCGACTTCGAATACGCCGGCGACTAAAAGCGATGCCAGGCGGTGATTCGGGTATGATGCCGCCGCACCGGAGTACCCCAAATGACCAAACATACTCTCGCA
>JAOTUB010000182.1 GCA_029864095.1 Gammaproteobacteria bacterium
ATTGTAGATTCCCCGTCGAGCAATGAGCTCCTGATGCACAGGGAAAGCAAGTTCAGGGTCCTCTGACGGTATTACCTCAACCGGCCAGGTATCCGCCCCGGTCATAGCAACCTTTTTTTCCGCCAGCCAGAGAGCAGCCTCCATACCGATACCCGGTGCACCCCGATTGTATTCTTCATTATCGACCATCCAGAGAGTGCCGTGGCCGGTGTGTACTAGCACGACGTCGCCTTCAGATAATTCGACCTTCTGCTTCTTCATTGCATCTTGCAGGTCTTGCGCGGTAATGACAGTTCCGACCGGAAGTCGATCCACTCCCTTATAACCCGCCATATCGATAAGCACACCGCGAGTCACGAATACTCCCACGTTCTCGACGCCCAGTTTGCCCAGCCCTCCTGCGGTACCGAACTCGCTGCGTTTGAATCCGTTGAAGAAAACATCTTCGCCGTCAATACGGCTGCCAACGTGTCCAAGTCCGTCAAACTGCGTTCCGATCTGGCCAATCTGACCACTTATCATCTCATCGTGGTAGACAACATTGTTCCTGCCCATAGGCCCGCCAGTTGGCGAGCCAGGAATGGTGAGACTGTAGTGACGACCAGGGAACAATGGCATCCCAGCTTCGTAGACACGGCCGAGTTCATAGATTCGCCCTTCTTTGATCAGCTGCGTTGCCTCAAGGACCTTTTGAGGTGTAATTCTATTCGCGGCACCGCGCTCGTCGTCCGCCCCCCATTCTGACGGCAAGGTATCGTCGCCTGAAAGCATCTGGGCGCTCGCGGCATGAGTACATACGAGCAGAATTGCGGCGACCGACAGTATGCGAGTAATTGGCATCGTTACACCTTTGATTAGTTAGTATGGGCAGGAACCGTCTGCTACGAACGTCTACTTCGGGTCACCAACCGCCTGCCGGCAGTCTAACACTCAGCAGGCTGCTTCCGAGCATATACCAGTCGGTCGTTTTTCGTAGATGCAAAAGTCTCAGTGCGGCCATGAGGGGACAGGAAATAAAAGCACTCTTACGCTTAGGAGTATGATTGCCGGACAAGCGGATGTGTTTATTAGTGGGAGAGAATCATCGCACAAGGCATGAAACAGCACTACGACCGAATAGCACAAAAAATGCTACTGGATCTTGAAGACTCAAAGACGGCGGATCACAAAGCGGAGCAGGGTAGGAACAACGAACAAATACTCAGAAATTTCCTCGTCAAGTACCTTGCTCGAAGGTACACAGTTAGCACGGGAAAAGTGATTGCTTCAAACGGTCAATTGAGCTCCCAAATTGATTTGATCGTGCACGACAGATTGAACACCCCGCAAATTTCAGTTGATGAGGCTTTTGCTCTAGTGCCGATTGAAAGTGCATTCGCAGTCATTTCAGTTAAGACATTCCTCGACAAAACGCAGCTACGGGATGCGATGGGCGGCATTGAATCAGTACGGAAATTACCGCGTAAGGCGGGGATCATCCAAACTCCATTACAAGAGATAGTCGAAATTCCCGAAGACCATGTCCTTCGACCTCGGGCCTTTGTTTTCGCGTTTCAATCTAGCTGGAAAACCGCAGAGTCCGCCGACAAAGCATTTTCTGACCTTCTCAACGAAGAATTTGAAGATGAGGTTCGACCAAACGCAGTGTGCATACTAGACCAATGCTTCATACATCGGACACCGTTCACAACCGACACCCAAGTATTCGCAGAGTATCCGCTGATGCACTTCTTTATGTTCCTATCGCGATCGCTTGACACATTTCCGAAATGGCAAGTGGATCTCAACAGTTATTTTGAGGCGTATGAACCCGGAGATTCGATTCCGCTAGGCAGTTCACCGGGGCCGAACTTCGGAGGTTGGAGCGACTAACAACAAGTGGCGGCTTTGGGTCAGAAGCCGTCATTCTAGCTCAGAACCGGCTAAGAGCTGGTTCCGGCCAGAAGCGGACGGTCGTCCGATGAGCTATCCATCATCAGGTCCCGTAGCACATTTGAAATTTCTCCGTGAACCTGCATTTGTCCAATGCAAGGTCGTAAAGCGCACCAATATCGTTTTTGCTGGCAAATAAGAACAGTTGTTCAATTCCATTCGGCAAAGCGAGACAAACCTTCTGGCTTTCGGAGACACGCGACCGCGCCAGGGTTACAACATTCTTGCCTAAGTAGACGGAAGGATTTTCCATCGCTATTGGATCGAAACAGTGCGCGAAAACAGAAGCAAAAAGTTGTTCGTCAATGGCATGCATCCAGACGATCGATCCGCGGTTCCAATCCCAATCAATCCAGAGATCACGATAAACATCGTCGAAACACTCACGAGAAAGGTCGATCTTGAAACGCTTTCTGTCTTTGATAAGGATCTCGGATGCCGAGTGATACAGATTCTGTTCAGATCTTTCAGGGTCGGGATACAAGAAACACTCTTGTGATCGCATCACACTGGGCGCAACCACTCTTTGGATTAGATCCCATCGATCATCTTTTCTTAGATGTCGCCAATCGGTCAGTCGCTGAGGGACCAGCTTTGTGACGAAAGACCTCCGCTCCAAAACATGCGGACGAGCTAGTGTCGGGAAGTTATTTAGACTATCTGGGAGCAAAGCTGAGAGTCACCTGTGAATCGGAGTTATGCATGAGATCTAGCGTACGTCTGCGATTATTCGACAGACTTTTTGCTAGAGCCCAAAAGTCTGCAATGGGTCACTAGCGGCCCCTAAGCCTGATTCTAGCCCAATGGCGGCTTTTGGGTGGCTAGCGGACACCTTTGATTGTCTAGTGGCAAGAAAAAGCCGGCCCCAAGAACGGGACCGGCCTGTTTTCCTGGTAGCGGGGGCGTGATTCGAACCTGTGACACCTGCCGTTGCCGGAATATTGCCGGACTGAGTTGAGCCCGGCTGTGATTCGTGTAGAAGAGAAGACCGCGGGCGTCTCCAGTCGTTTGCTAACAAACAACTACTTACGCGCCTTCAAACGAAAAAAATGGCGCGCCCGACAAGATTCAAACTTGTGACCCCTGCCTTCGGAGTACGCTATTTCGGTTGTAAGTAATTGACATTATTGATACTAACTGGCCGTACGTCCATTGCAATTGCAGTACTCTGCACAACCGTGCAGCACTCAGTCACACAAATCTCACACGATGACGATTCAATCCCGGCAAACCTCAGGCGACTGACTCTCTGGTGCTGGGAGTGAGCCGGCCAGCACTGCCTAAGGTCGGCGGGTATTCGGGTGATCCGGATATTCTGTCGACCGAACAGGTGAGGACCACAAATATACTAATAACGTAATTTGGTGGCAGCTCGGCACCGACTTAGAATGCTCCTAAATTCCAGACTTGAGCGTTAGTCTTCCGGGCGCTGCCCGCCTAGAACTTGCTTAGCCGTATTTATCGACGACGACTTTGCTGATTCCTCCTGTCAAGGCATGAGCAAAAAATTGAATAAGACTAACCTTTGTTATTAGTTCGCTCACCGAAAAAGACAAATTTTCACCTCCCGCATGGGAGATCAAATTGCGTTCAGTAACCAGCAACTTCCACTGTTGTAGGCCTTGCTTCTGACAACGCCTTACACTTGTTTCGCCAATGAATTTCATCAAGTCTGTGTCACGCGCCACATCGTCCCAATTGAGCGTTACCCCCAATCTGCCAACCAAACCATCAATGTTTTCGCGAGTCAGCGTGTCTGCCTCAAAGGAAATGGCAGTCGCATTCAAAGTATACGAACTCGCTCCATCGCAACATGACCCAGGTTTTTTTCCAACCTCACTGGGCACAACTGTTATTCCGTCCCAATTCTTTTTCACCGTCGTTAGAAGCCGCCAGTTCGATATACGTGTTCAATTAGGACACCTTCCATCAAATCGTTATAAGCGGTAGTTACAGAAATCGCAGTTACACATTTCTCGACAAAGGACAGAATATATTGCTCAAATGCACCGTAGCCGACATCATCAAACGTGCCATGATCGAGATCGACGCATGGTTGCAGGGTAATGAAACCGCAGCCCGCATGATCATGCAGGTTCACGATGAACTTGTATTCGAGGTGCCGCAAGACGAAGCTGGCGCCTTCGCCGATCAGGTCACCGCAATCATGTGCGGTGCCGCCGAATTAACAGTCCTGCTCAGAGTCGACATCGACACAGGCGGCAACTGGGACGAAGCTCACTAGCGGCGTTCGATATGGCCGGACGGGCGGCGAAACTGAACTAGCTAATGGTGGCCGGGGCTAGTTAGAGTTAATGCCAGGACGAGGGGCGCCAACGTCAATATGTGTTTTGATTCGCCTCAGCGCTCTTTGATCATGTTCGCGTTGACGTTCGATGTCCGCACGGCTACGACAAACTTTGGTCTTTAGGATGGAACCCGTAGTTACCTCCCGAGTACAAATGACCTCTGGCTCGGACGGGGGTCGCGGTGGCAGCGCCGCAATCGGACCCTCGCTTGGTGTTGGTGCTTCAAAATATTCAATGACACCGTTGCTTGCCACCGAGCTTTCCGGCGCCTCCAACTCATCACCGGCCGTTTCCACTGTTTGAACTGCTGCGGACTGATTGGAAGCCGGCAACTCATCACTGGTCGATTCGGATGTCTGCATGTATTCCGGCTGACTTGTTTCCTGACCGGGTGTTACGCATCCGGCAACGGCGAAAAACATCGTGACTAACAAAAATCGATACACAATTACCCCCTGAATTTTCAATTTTTTTAATACGCTCGTCCCTATCCGTATCTACAGCTCAAACCACCAAAGATTTTATCGCTTTTGCGACCCCCGTTGGTGAGCAATCGAAGTAGTTATACCTAACATTTTTGCATAAGACGGCTCATGTATGGGCTGACAATTCAATCCACGATTAGTTCCCGGCCAACAATCTGATCGGAGCCAGTCAGCCCGTCGTCGCGGGGGACCTGCCGTAACACTCCAAGACCTACGATTTAGCCAAGTCTACCACCCGGTAGCGAATATCGCCTGAACCAATGTCCGAGGATCGCGGTTCAGAACTCGATGTTTCTAACTTGAGCGTTAACAACCGCCAGACCATCAACTAAGAATAGTAGTCACGACCCTGGCCGTAATTTGCAATTGGAAGAACTTGGCGTGGGCGAATCCTTCATGGGACGCGAGCTTACGACCAAGGAAACACCGAGCAGATTGCTCTTCGAGCGCTATCAGACCGGGGCGAGTGAGTATGAAAAAGCGATTACTGTCCTGATATCCGATATCGACCGGCAGGTAGCCGAATATACCGACAGCTCTGCGCTACGTACCGTGGCTCTTGCTCTGCGTGCCTGAGGATTCTCAGCCTCCAAGCCACAATCCTCGCTTGTTCCGCTTTTGTCATACTGCTCTCCTCTCCGGATGGCTTTGAGAAAAGAGCTGAATGTGTCACGCATCTAGTGGGATTTCACAAGGGAAAAATGGCGCGCCCGACAGGATTGATTCGGATCGGCTTGGGCCGATCCTCACCCCTGCGGGGCGCCGGACAAGCCGGCGTCCAAATTGCTAACGCAATTTGTCGAACGCAGCGCCTTGCGCTGCAAAGTTCGACCTTGTCGGGGGAAAAACGAAAAGACCCCATAAAGGGGCCTTTTCAGTTTTTGGCGCGCCCGACAAGATTCGAACTTGTGACCCCTGCCTTCGGAGGGCAGTACTCTATCCAGCTGAGCTACGGGCGCATGGTATGGGCGCGCTATTGTATAGCGCCTGGCCTCAGATCGTGAAGAAATCCGTCCTGCGATCAGTCA
>JAOTUB010000041.1 GCA_029864095.1 Gammaproteobacteria bacterium
ATCGTCAGGGCGATGTCATTATTCAAACCGCATTTCCCGGGAATCCTTTCTGGCAACACCTGATCGAAGGTGGCTACGAGAAGATATCGGCAGACGCGCTCGCCGAACGTGAACAGACCCGCTGGCCGCCGTTTACGTGGCTGGCTCTGATTCGGTCGGCGGCTCACAAGCAGGGCGACGCGCATGCTTTCTTGGAGGTGGCACGGCAACGCCTGGAGATGCAGCACGCCGACCCCCTGCGTGTCCTCGGCCCCGTCAACGCACCCATGGCGCGTAAAGCCGGCCGCTTTCGCGCCCAGCTGCTGCTGCAGAGCAGTGACCGAAAAACTCTGCATGCCGCCCTCAGCAGCCTGCGCCCTGCGTTGGAAAACGAACCGTCCGCGCGCAAAGTACGCTGGTCGATCGACGTCGATCCGATCGAGTTGTTTTAGCCGACAGCACACGCTAATCACTGTAGAATTGCCGCCTCGAAATTCCGGGCCACCCTGTCGATGAAATCCGTAGTTGCACAGCTTCTCGAAAGCGCTCTGGCAAAGCTGCCTGAACTCGCGGATCTCATTGCCGATATTGCGATCGAGAGCACGGTCGAGCGAACACGCGATTCGAGTCATGGCGATTTCGCCAGCAACATCGCGATGCGGCTGGCAAAGCCGGCGCGCAAGAGTCCACGCGACGTTGCCGCGAGCATCGTCAAGCAACTGAGCGACAGCGATCAGGTCGACAAAGTGGAGGTAGCTGGCCCCGGCTTTATCAACTTTCACCTGAGTGCCGCTGCGTTTCAACAAGAATTACGGACGATTCTGGATCAGGGTATCTGCTATGGCCGGCAGCCGGCGAGGGAAAGGCCGCGCATTCTGCTCGAGTTTGTTTCGGCGAATCCAACCGGTCCGCTGCATGTCGGACACGGCCGCCTCGCTGCTTTCGGCGCAACGGTCGGCAATCTCCTCGAAGCAGCGGGCTACACGGTCGAGCGCGAGTACTATGTCAACGACGCCGGACGGCAGATGGACATTCTTGGTGTCAGCGTCTGGTTGCGCTGGCTCGAGTCACAGGGCACGACGATTCCGTTTCCGGAGGCCGGCTATCGCGGCGACTATGTCCGCGACATAGCCGGCGACATCGACACCGGGGATGCGACCGTTATCAGCGCGGAAGAACTGACAGACGGGCTGCCCGAGGGCGACATGGAAGCGCTGATCGAGGCTCTTATAGCACGTGCAATTGAAACGCTGGGTCCCGATGGCTTCGACCGGATTCGCCAACAGTCTCTTGAATCGATCCGCGCCGACATCGAAGATGATCTTGCCGAATTTGGTGTGACCTTCGACCGCTGGTACTCGGAGCAAAGCCTGACGACAGAAGGTCGTATCGATGCCGCACTGGCCGCGCTCGAGAAAAGTGGCAACGTTTACGAAAGAGACGGAGCAATCTGGTTTCGAGCAACCGACTTTGGTGATGAAAAGGATCGCGTAGTCATTCGCGCGAATGGCAAGAAGACCTACTTCGCGTCCGACATCGCCTATCACTTCGATAAGCGGCAGCGAGGATTCGATCTCCTAATCGACATACTGGGCGCCGATCATCATGGTTATGTGACGCGCGTTGGCGGCGGGCTGGCGGCCATGGGCTACGCCGCTGACGATCTTATTGTCGATCTCGTACAATTTGTCGCGCTCTACCGCGACGGCGAAAAGGTCGCCATGACTACCCGGGGCGGTAAGTTCATCACGCTGCGCCAGTTGCGCAACGAAGTTGGCAACGACGCCGCCAGGTTCTTTTATGTGTCGCGTTCTAATGATCAGCATCTCGACTTCGATCTCGACATCGCAAAGTCTGAGTCAAACGACAACCCGGTCTATTACATTCAATATGCACACGCTCGAATCGCCAGCGTGTTTCGGCAGCTCGAAGAACGGTCGCTCGAGTGGAACGATACCAGCGGCTGCGACAATTTGTCGTTGCTGGTCGAGCCGCAAGAAAAAAAGCTGTTGACGACACTGAGTCGCTATCCCGAGGTTATCGAACTCTCAGCAAACAACCGCGCGCCGCAGCATCTCGTGCACTACCTCAGAGATCTTGCGAACGACTTCCATACTTATTACAACGCGCACGTATTCATTGTTGACGATGACAAACTGCGTGATGCGCGACTTGTTCTGGTCACTGCAACACGCATTGTTATCGCAAATGGCCTCGCAATACTCGGCGTGTCGGCGCCGGAGACCATGTAGTGGCAAGACGCAAGCGCCGCAGATCGACCCGCTCGACAAAAAAGCAGGCCTATCCAGGCTGGTTGTGGATGCTTTTCGGGCTGTCCCTCGGCCTGTCGGTTGCGTTCGCCGTTTACGTCAAGGATCGCCGGCCGGCCATGGCGAAATCCGCCGCTGTTAAGCAACCCGCGAGCTTGCAGAACGCTCTCGATGACAACAGTGAAATTGCCGCACAGCAGGGTAATAAAGAGGAGCCGCACGAAGAGCGCTTCACTTTTTACAAGATGCTGCCGAACTTCGAGGTCATCATTCCCGAGCAAGAGCCTGATGTTGCTGCGGACGTGGAACCGCGAGCCGTCGTCGACCCCGGTCTTTATGTGCTGCAGGCCGGTTCTTTCTCCGCATATGCTGATGCCGACCGTCGCCGCGCGCAGCTCGCTCTGCACGGCATCGAGTCGCAGATTCAGCGCGTAACGATTGATGACAAAACCTATCATCGGGTCCGCATTGGCCCGACCTCGGACCTCGACAAGCTCAACGTCCTGCGCAGCCGGCTGCGTGAGGCGCAGATCGATGTGCTCCGCATCAGGCTCGGTGATTAACTCTCGTAAGATTGTTGCTCATCTGGCGCTGCTCGCGCTGGCTGGCTGCTCGACGAGCACGGTGCAGGAGCAGCCGCGTGACGTCGCGAGAATCGAACCGGCGGAGGCCGTGCCGGTCGAATCTCCGGCGCCACCCATACCTGACAAAAGCGCCTTGCGAATCAGCATCGCATCCGTTGGCGACATGATGCTTGGCACCGACTATCCGGAAAACCATCTTCCCGATGACGATGGCGTCAGCTTTCTTGCGGCCGTGACGCCCGCGCTGTCTTCGGCGAATATCGCGTTTGGCAACCTCGAGGGCGTACTCGTCGATGGTGGGGAACCTGCCAAGACGTGCAAGAATCCGAGTGCCTGCTATTTGTTTCGTTCGCCGACTCGCTACGCGAAACTCTACCGCGATGCCGGCTTCGACGTGCTGAGCCTCGCGAACAATCACGCTCGCGACTTCGGTGAGGACGGCCGCACGTCCACAATGCAGGCACTCGATGCGGTGGGTATCTATCACTCAGGCCGTGAAGGAGACTTCGCGAGCTTCGAATCGAACGGGTTAAAAATCGCGGTGCTGGCCTACGCGGTCACCAAAGAATCAAACATGATGCTCGACGAGCAGCTTGCAAAAGCGACGGTCGCCGAATACTCGGCATCGCACGACATCGTCATTGTCACGTTCCATGGCGGCGCCGAAGGTGTGGATGCCACAAACTTGCCTTTCGCCGAAGAGGAATACTTCGGCGAGCCACGCGGTGACGTAGTGAAATTCGCAAGGCGCATGGTTGATGTCGGGGCAGATCTTGTCATCGGCCATGGGCCCCATGTCGTTCGCGCCATCGAGCGCTACAAGGACAGGCTGATCGCCTACAGCCTCGGTAACTTCGCGACTTATTACGGCATCAGCGTTGCCGGCATCAAGGGCATTGCGCCGATCCTGATCACAACACTCGACGGCGAGGGCCGCTTCATCGAGGGCGAAATCATCTCGACGATCCAGCTCCGCCCTGACGGACCAAGCATCGACGAAAAGCAACGCGCCCTGAATCTAATGCGCGGCCTCAGTATTGAGGACTTTGGTGCGCCGGGCGTCCGTTTCGAATCCGACGGTCGAGTTATTCCGATTGAACGACAGACGAATCCGGCTCACGGGCGGCGCGTTTATTGATTGATGTAAAGCGCAGCGTAGCGAGCAATGAGGGAGATAATTGATCGCCCCGCGACCCTTATTCCTCCGCCGTTACCGATTTGAAGTCGACGCCCAATGATCGCAACTTCCGGTACAGGTGCGTTCGTTCCATGCCAACCCGTTTGGCGAGCTGTCCGACCTTGCCGTCACACAGTACGAGCTGCTGTTGCAGGTATGCTCGCTCGAATTGCTCGCGCGCCTCGCGCAGAGGCAGTGACAGCAGGTCCTGCTTGACCAGCGGTTCATCCGTCGGCGCGCCCGAACTGATTTCAGCCTCAACCTCCTGGAGGGAAATATCGGACTCGGAGCCTGAAAGCAATAATCGTCGTACGAGGTTCTTGAGTTCGCGAACATTGTCCGGCCATGGGTAGTTACGCAACCGATTCTGTGCTGCGACGCTGAAACGCCGAAATGAGAGGCCCTCGGCGTCAACCAGTTTGTCAACGTAGTACGCAAGCAGCTCGGGAACGTCTTCGGCATAGTCCCGTAGCGGTGGAATACTTAAGCTCAGTGCACCCAGATGCGCGACGAGATCGCGGCGCAGCGAACCATCGTCGATTTTTGCATCGTAGTCAGCACCGATCGTTGCCACGACCCTGGCCTCGAGTTTAACCAGTTCACCGCCGTCGACGCGACGAAACGCGCGATCCTCCAGAACCGCCGACACTATTTTTTGTGCGGCCTCGGTCAGATCGGCAAGTTCATCGATGATGAGGGTGCCCCGGCCGGCACGTTCGAACGCGCCAGCGTGAATTTTTCCTGCCGCCTGCCGACCCAGCAGCTGTTCCTCGGCGTTACTTTCGGTCAGTGACGCGGCGGTCACGCTGATGAGCGGCTCGTCGGCTCGTCGGCTCAGGGCGTGAAGGTAACGCGCAAATGCACCGCGACCGCAACCCGGTTCGCCGCTCAGCAGCACGCTTTCGTCATGTGCTGCATATTGCTGAACTTTCTCCCGCAAGGCCTGCATTCGCGCGCTGCGACCGACGGGCGCCAGCAATGACGGCAGCATGCGGCGCGCGCCGGCCGGCGGCTTGTCTGCCGACTCCAGCGCCGCCTCGACGGTCCGCAGCAGTTTCGCCAGCGACAGCGGTTTCTCGACAAAATCGAATGCGCCGAGTCGCGTGGCTTCGACAGCCGTATCAACGGTGCCATGACCCGACATGATGACGACAGGGCACGTTAGATCACCACTATCTGACCACTCTCGCAGCAAGGTGATGCCGTCAGTGTCCGGCATCCAGATATCCAGGAGAATCAAATCATGTTTTGCCTGCGCCCGCGCGCGTCGCGCCTCGGCTGCATTGGCCGCGACCGTGACCCCGTACCCCTCGTCGGAGAGAATCTCCTGAATCAATGCCCGAATATCGGCTTCATCATCAATCACCAGCACTTGAGATTTACTCACGCTCTTTCCCTCCTTTTTTTACCGCGCCCGGGGGACATCGATATCATCGCTTCGCGCGCCGCCTCATTGAGTGGCAGCCGTATACTGATCACGGCGCCACCTGTCGCACTGTTACGGGCCCGAATCGAGCCAACATGTTCTTCGACCAACTTCTTGACAATTGCGAGACCAAGTCCAGTACCCTTTGGTTTTGTCGTTACGTAAGGATCAAATACTTGATTCAGCGAGGCCTCTTTGAAACCGGGTCCGTTGTCTTCCACACTTATCTGCACAACGTCGACACCATCAATTTCTGCCGCGCTGACGTGAACCTCGATGCGGCCGTTGTCCGTATTCTCGAGTGCCTCGGTCGCGTTTCGAATAAGGTTGTGCAGAATCTGTCGCACGCGGCCAATATCGGCCTCGACCATTGGCATCGTCGGATCCGACATCAACACGATCTCGATACCACTTTCCTGGGCGCGATATAGATCCACAACTTCATGCGCGAGCTTGTCCATGTCGAAAACGCCCAGTTCGATGTCGGGGGCCCGCGCATAGTCGCTGAACGCGTTAACCATCTCCTTCATGGCCTCGACCTGCTGCACTATCGTGTGCGTCGCACGATCCAGAATCTGCGCTTCATCATCGGACATCGTGCCCAGGTATTTGCGACGCATTCGCTCTGCAGATAGCTGTATCGGCGTCAGCGGGTTCTTGATCTCGTGTGCAAGACGGCGGGCGACTTCACCCCAGGCCGCGTCGCGCTGCGCTTGCAGCAGGGCAGTGATGTCATCAAATACGATGACATAGCCTGCCGCATTATCTTCGTCGCCAGGCAAGGTTGTGCACGCACATGTCAGCACCCGACGCCCAACCTCGCCGCGCAACACAATTTGCTCCCGCCACTCGGTTTCCCCGGCACGAAGATGAACCTGAGCGACATCGACGAACTGTTCAAGCAGTGGCTTGCCCTTTGCGACTGCCGTCAGATCCTCTCCCGTACGATTCTCCAGATCAACGCCGAGTATCGCGCCAGATGCCTGGTTTGCGGTGCGGATGCGCATGTCTGCCTCCAGGGCGAGCACGCCTGTCGACAGCCGTGCGAGAATGACTTCCAGATTGGTACGCTCTGCTTCCACAAGCGATTGTGAGAGGCTCGCTTCGCGTCGTGCCGTAGCAAGACGCTGCGTCATGTCGTTGAAGGAACTGATCAGAAACCCAATTTCATCCCGCGTCGGCGTCGGCAGTAGCGTATCGAAGTCGCCTTCGGCCACTGCGCGCGTACCGGCTACAAGGTCCTGAATCGGCGCGACGAGGCGTCGCGAAAGCACGAACGCTCCGTAGATCGCAGCCAGCAGGCTCAGCATCAGCACGACAGCCAGCGTCAGCGTGAAAGTAGCCTTCAACGGGCCACGCAAAAACACGAGCTGCTGGTACTCACGATAGGAGGTGTCGACACTGTTGGCCATGCGCGCAAGCCTGTCCGTAACCGGGAAGGACGCCTGCAATACCCCTGTAGGCTCGGGTCGACCGCGGTACCTGAACAGGACTGCGGTGCGAATCTCGTAGTCCTCGGGGTCCATGACGACATATGGCCGGTCCTGCTGCATTTGCAGCAACACTTCCTCGGCGAGTGGCCGCGGCAGGCTCGCCGATGAGCTGTCCGAACTCGTGGCGAGGATGCGGTTATTGGCACCGTAAATCGTAATTTCGCTGGCGCCGCTCTCCCGTCGCATCATGCTGAGCTCGAAGATAAGCTGTCGCTCATTAACATCGCTCAAGCGTTGCGATATTTGCTGGGTCGAGTACAGGTGCTGCCGCATTTGCATTTCGAGCGCAGCACGACTTAACTTCAGTGCGTTCTCGAGTCCTGCTTCAACGTCGACGTTAAACCACGTATCGATTCCTCGATTGATGAACTGAATCGAAAAGTAAAACACAACCAGCAGAGGCAAGACGGCGAGCCCGACAAACATGCCAACAATTCGTGCTTTGAGTTTCGCGCCGGGCACATGTGTTCGATACTCTCGCAGCAAGCGCGATAGGTTGCCAACCAGAAATACGAACAGCAAAAGCACACCCGCAATATTGATCGCAAGTATCACGTTGTGCAGGCGATCGAAGTCGTCTGAGTTTTGAGCGGTGCGGCTTAGCAAGAACAAGGAGACGAGTACGAGCCCAACGCCGGTCGCGGCAAGAACTGTAAATAAGCCTCTTTTTATCGCTCGAGCAACCATTCAAACCATTCGCTTTCCAACTGCCATTGATCACGCCAAAAGAACAACAATCTGAGCGGCGCGGGGTATTGCTGGGTATTGAGCAATACGCGTAGCCGAATGCGATACGGCGTATCGGCCTCCAACAGCGCATCGTCGATAACAGGCAGGCCCTGCACGCGACCGAGACTGTTCAGCGCGGAGTAGAGTGTCGCGAATGAATCCTGATCGCCACTGTTCAGGTTTCTGACAATGTACCGTTGACTGAGCGGCCGATACTCCAGCTCGTAGCGAGTCGCAAGCTCAGCGGCGGCATCGTCCCAGACGAACCGCCGCACACGAATCACCTCGATCTGTAACTCTATGGTCAGCGGCACGCCGCTCGACAGGGCATTGAGCGCCTCACTGCTCAGTACCAGCTGCAATCTTGCGTCGAGGGTATGCACGCCACCGACAAGCCGGCTGGATGCTGAACGTACGTCGAAATAGCCAGGGCGATCGGGATCATCCCGGTTCTGTGCGTGGCTCGCGCCCAGCCAAATGCATGCCAACATCGCGAGCCCAAATCTGAGGGACCACAGCTTGCCTGACTTGTTGGTAATTGTGCGCGACATCGTTTCTTCAGGAGGCCTTCACAAGACCCGCGTAATAAAAGCCATCCAATCCAGCCGTTCCGGGCAGAATCTGTTGACCGCAGGGTTTATCCCGCATTAGATCGCGGATGTTGTTATTTTGCAACACATCGTCTTCCCGCGCATTAGGGTTGTCTCTCAGGAATCGCGCAACAACCCCGTCGTTCTCTGCCGCGAATACCGAACAGGTGACGTAAAGCAGCCGCCCACCGGGTGCGAGCAACGCCCAAAGCGCCCCGAGCAGGTCCGACTGCAGTTTTGCGAGGCTGTCAAGATCCTCCGGTCGTCGCAGCAATTTGATGTCCGGATGACGGCGAATGACACCGCTCGCCGAACAAGGTGCATCAAGCAGAATGGCATCGAAGCTCGAGCCATCCCACCATTCATCGGGTTTCGATGCATCGGCGGCAATAAGGGCTGCACGGAACCCGAGCCGATCGAGATTTTGTGAGACCCCGGCCAGCCGGGATACGGCGATATCAATACAGGTCAGATCGATCCGGCCATCACCCAATTCCAGTAAGTGCCCGCTCTTGCCGCCCGGCGCAGCACAGGCGTCAAGCACGCGCCCTTTAATATTCTGCAGGAGCAACGCCGCAGCGAGCTGGGCCGCCCCGTCCTGCACCGACACGTGGCCGTCGGCAAATCCCGGCAGCGAATCAACAGACTGCGGCTCCGCCAGTCGCACGGCCTGCGGCGCAGCAGGCAGTAACTCGCTGTCGATGCCGTCCGCCGCGAGACGCGCAGCATAGTCTGCCGCCGACCCGTGTCTGGGGTTGACGCGCAACCACATCGGTGCGCGCGCATTGTTTGCCGCGATGATGTCGCGCCAGTCATCGGGCCAGTCCGCCTGCAACACGTCGATAATCCACTGCGGGTGATCGTGCAACGCCATTTCGTTTGACGGCGGCTGGTCAAAAATTCGGTCGCGCACTGCTCGCCTGAGAATCGCATTGACAAGCGGCGCAAGTTTCGGCCGGCGCAGAAACCGCGTCGCTTCGACCGTTTGCGACACGACGGCATGGTCGGGAATACGAGTATTGCTGAGCTGGTACAGGCCAATTGCAAGCAACGCGTTCACGACACTGTCACGAGGCTTCAATGGTCGGTCAAGCAGACTATCTATTCGGGACTGCAGCCGCCAGTGATGGCGCAATGGGCCGAAGCTCAGCAAGCGCAGCAGCGAGCGGTCCTCCGGGGCGACACGGTCCTCACGTTGTTGCAACGCCTTGTCGAGTGACCGCCCCCCGGAGGCGACCGCATCGACAACCTCTGCCGCTGTTGCCCGCAGCCTTGCCCCCTTCTTGATATCGCTCACAGCCGTCGGCCGCGCAGATCGATTTGTGCTGCGAATTCCGCAGCCGTTATGGCGCGTCTACCGGGTCGTTGCAGCGACTCGAGCCGCAATGCACCCTCACCACAGGAGATGACGATGCCATCCTGCTCCACCGCCACAACGGTGCCGGGCGGCACGTCGACCGCCGCGAGGCGCCGGGCTTTCCAGCATTTGATGCGCTCGTCATCGAGCATGAACCACGCGCCCGGCACGGGGTTGTATGCTCGCACCTGGCGCTCCAGGTCGACGGCCCGCCGCCGCCAGTCCATTATTGCGTCGTCGGCACTAATCTTCGGCGCATAACACGCCCGGTCTTCGTCTTGTTCGGTTGCCGTGAGCGTGCCATCGATAATTGCGCCAAGATGTCGTACGAGTAGGCCCGCGCCACTGGCCGCGAGACGATCGTGTAACTCGCCGGCCGTCTCGTATTCGCCGACCGATACAACGTCACAGGCATAAACCGGTCCGGTATCGAGTCCCGCTTCCATCGCCATCAGACACGTGCCGGTCTCTTTGTCGCCTGCGAGTATCGCCGCCTGGATTGGCGCGGCTCCGCGCCATCGCGGCAGCAACGATGCATGCACATTCAAACAGCCGGCAAGCGGAATATCGAGCACCTTCTGTGGCAGGATCAGACCATATGCGGCGACGACGATGAGGTCGGGTTTTAGCGCCACCAGTTCTGCAACGGCAGCGTCGTCGCGCAGTGTCGACGGTTGCTTGACCGTGATGCCTTGCTCGAGCGCATAGTGTTTGACGGGGCTTTGTTGCAGTCGCTTGCCGCGACCTGCCCGGCGATCCGGTTGTGTCAGCACCGCACACGGTGCAGCACCCGTATCGACAAGCGCCCTCAGAGAGGCAACAGCAAACTCCGGTGTGCCGGCGAAAATAATTTTTGGGTTGGTCATGGTGATCGGAAATCGTACTTTGCACGGGCCAGCCCCGGCGGGCGACATTTCGCGCAGCCTGCCGGCCGTAGTTGTCGCTCGTCCGCCGCGGCGGGCTCCTGCTACAACGTTACCGCATCCGCGGTCCGTTGGCGCTTGTCTTTGACGAGGCGCTTACGAATGCGCTGCCGTTTTGCTTCCGAAAGATAGTCGACGAACAACTTGCCCTCGAGGTGATCCATCTCGTGTTGTATGCAGACGGCAAGCAATCCCTCTGCCTCCATCTCCACTTCATCGCCCTTGCGATTGATGAATCGTACGCGGATATGTTCGGCGCGCTCGACCTCGTCGTAATAGCCCGGAACAGACAGGCAGCCTTCCTCCGTCACCGTGACGCCGTCTTTCTCGAGAATAACCGGATTGATTAGTGCTTGCGGATCATTCCTGTCTGCGGTCACGTCTGCAACGAGCAGCCGTTTGTGCACATCGACCTGCGTCGCGGCGAGACCTATGCCTGGCGCGCCGTACATGGTCTCGAACATGTCGTCGATGAGCGAGTTGAGCTCGTCATCGACGGATTCGACCGGCTTAGCTTTGGTTCTGAGCCGGGGGTCCGGAAACTCCAAAATTGTTAGTTTTGCCATAATTTCGTTACGGTAAATCCGTGTTCAATTCGTGTAAATTCCTACAATAACGACCTAAATGTTTGACTTTATTGAATAAGATATCAGACAATGCCGCCAGAAATTTCGCCTTTTTGCGGGTGGTTGGGGCCGGAAGTGTGACGCAATTAGCAGTCTCAACGGCACTGGAACGACATATTATACCAACGCTAAAAAGCCACAGGTCCAAGCACCTAGTATGGAGTCCGAGGAAATCATGTCCCTCAGCAAAATTCGCCTGAATTACCGTCTCCGGATGACCGCTATCGCGCTCGTCGCATCACTCACTTTGGGTTCTATCTCTGCATTTTCGCAGGATAGCGCGCGCCTCGCCGATAATGCTCCCGATGAATATGTCGTTCAGGTCGGCGACACGCTTTGGGATATCGCCGCAACGTTTCTCAAGGATCCCTGGTATTGGCCCGAAATCTGGTATGTCAATCCCCAGATTGAGAATCCGCACCTTATTTATCCGGGCGACGTACTTGGGCTCGTCTATGTCGAGGGTGCGCCGCGAATCACAACCGTCCGTGGCTCAAGCTACCGTCTGTCGCCAGAGGCCCGCGTAACGCCGCTGACCGAGGCCATTACGAGTATCTCTTATGATTCGGTCTCCGCTTTCCTAAGCCGCGGCGTCGTAATCGCACGTGATGAAGTCAAGTCACTGCCGTACCTGGTTGCGACAAAGGGCGATCACCTGATCGCCGCAGCGGGCAACCTGGTCTATGTGCGCGGCACGAGCGCGCAGCCGGGCGAGCGATTCAACGTCGTACACATCGGTGACGAACTCAGGGATCCGGAAGACAACGACCTGATCGGCTATCAGGGCATCGAGATCGGTGAAGGCACGATACGTGCCGGTGGTGATCCCGCTTCGATGGCATTGATTTCCTCCAAACAGGAGGCCTCGCAGGGCGACCGTCTTATTCCTGCGTCAGTCGAGATTCCACTGAACTTCTTCCCGAAAGCACCCTCCAGCAACATTAATGGTCAGATCATGGCCGTTGTCGGCGGTGTAACGCAGATCGGTCAGTATCAGGTCGTGGTCATGAACCGCGGCTCGAACCACGGGCTGTCGGTCGGCGATGTGTTGACCGTCTGGCAGAAAGGCGAGAAAGTCAGAGACCGGGTTGAAGGCGGCAGTGTGCTGCTCCCCGATGAGCCGGCCGGCACGGTAATGGTCTTCAAGGTTTATGATCGCATCGGCTATGGCCTCGTCATGGAGGCGACTCAGGCCCTGCACACGCTGGATTACGTCCGCAATCCAACCTGATCAATTGACGCCAATGGCCCTGGCTGATTCTGGGACTTGCAGAGAATTAAAGACGGCGCTTTCGAGCGCCGTTTTTTTTACACTGTGCGCATGAACAAGGAGTGGCTACAGGACCCGTTCCACCATCTTGTCGCTCGCGGCGACGAGGATTATCCGGAACTCCTCGAGCAGATCCCGGGTCCGCCGGCCGAGTTGTATATCAATGGTGATCCCGGCGTTTTGCACATGCCGGCCATTGCAATCGTCGGCAGTCGCAATCCGACTCGCGGCGGCGCCCGTAACGCGTTCGAGTTCGCACGTCATCTCGGCCATAGTGGCTTTTGCATTGTCAGCGGACTTGCCGAGGGCATCGACACGGCGGCGCATCGTGGCGCGCTCGAGGCTGGAGCACCAACGGTTGCCTTTTTCGGTCATGGTATCGACCGCGTCTATCCAGCCGCAAACCTCGATCTCGCACACAAGATAGCTCGGCAAGGTGCACTTGTCAGCGAGTTTCCGCTCGGCACACATCCGCAGAAATCGCTGTTTCCACAACGCAACCGTCTTATCAGTGGCATGAGTCTTGGCACGCTGGTGGTCGAAGCTGCGCGGCGAAGCGGTTCGCTGATTACTGCACGGCTTGCCGGTGACCAGGGTCGAGAGGTTTTTGCACTGCCAGGTTCTATCCATAATCCACTGTCGCGTGGTTGCCATCAGCTGATCCGGCAAGGGGCAAAACTCGTTGAGACGGCCGACGACATCATCGCGGAGCTCATACCACTTGCGTCACATATGCTACAAAAGACTTTGGAATCAACGGCAAACGAGCCCATAGCCAAGACGAGCAGTGATGAATACCTGCAGCTCAGGAAGTTTCTGAGCCACGACCCTGCGGGTGTCGATGAGCTTGCCGCAAACTCCGGATTGACGATCGATCAGGTTTCCTCCATGCTTCTGATTCTGGAGCTAGAGGGAGAAGTCGAATCACTGTCCGGTGGCCGATATTCACTTCTGGGCTGACTGACACTGGAATGGGAAACGTAAGGAGCCGCTCCAGGCATGAAAGAGAATGTACTCGACGTATTGATGTATCTTTTTGAGACCTACGTCGACACCGATGAAGAACCCGAAGCCGACCACAACGAACTGCGAGATGAACTCTCTCGAGCGGGCTTCGGTGATCCGGAAATAGACCGCGCGCTCGAGTGGCTGGACGGCCTCACTGACCATCAGGAAGGTCTTGCATTCAATGCGCAAACCGCGCATGGAACACGCGTTTACAATGACTTCGAGCACGAACGCCTCGACTCCGCGAGTCGTGGCTTTATCTCCTACCTTGAACAAATCGGTATTTTGTCACCGCCACAACGCGAGATACTCGTCGATCGCTTGCTCGCGCTTGAGTCTGGGGATATCGACGTCGAGCAGATCAAGTGGGTTGTTCTGATGGTTCTGTTCAGCCAGCCCGGACAGGAGCTGGCTTACGCACGCATGGAAGACCTGGTTTTCGAGGAGAGCGCCGGCTCTATTCATTGATTTTCTTGACACGCTGCTATCAAGCATTGTATTCAACCGCGGCACTGTCCGCGGTTGTGTGTTTTTGAGCGCCCAATTTTATGTCCAAAAATCTTGTCATTGTCGAATCGCCTGCGAAAGCGAAGACAATCAGCAAATACCTGGGTAAGGACTTCGATGTCATGGCCTCGTATGGTCATGTGCGCGATCTCGTGCCGAAGGTTGGCGCTGTGGACCCGGATAATGACTTTGCGATGACGTACCAGGTCATCGAGCGCAATGAAAAGCATGTTAAAGCGATCATCCGCGCGTTGAAGAAAGCTGACGCGCTGTACCTTGCGACTGATCCTGACCGCGAAGGCGAGGCGATATCGTGGCACCTGATTGAGCTGCTCAAGGAGAAGAAAGCACTGAACGGCAAGCCCGTGCATCGCGTAGTGTTTCACGAGATCACGAAGGCGGCCGTGCAAGACGCCATTGACAACCCTCGCGAGCTTTCCGGAGATCTGGTCGGTGCACAACAGGCGCGTCGCGCGCTCGATTATCTCGTTGGCTTCAACCTGTCTCCGCTGCTGTGGAAGAAGGTGCAGCGCGGTTTGTCGGCAGGTCGTGTGCAGAGCCCTGCGCTGCGCATGATTGTTGAGCGTGAGCAGCAGATCGAAGCGTTCAAGGCGCGCGAATACTGGACCATCGAGGCTGATGTCAGCAAGGATGGGCAGGCCTTCGTATCCCGACTGGTCAGTTATTCCGGTGAAAAAGTCGAACAATTCAGCTTCGAGAACGAGGCGCAGGCGCGCGACGTCGAAAAGACGATTATCGCTGCCGCTGACGGCAAGCTGACCACGGTCGGCGTCACCAAGCGTCAGCGCCGCCGGAATCCCGCCGCGCCGTTTACGACCTCGACGCTGCAACAGGAATCGTCAAGAAAACTCGGATTCAATACCCAGTGGACTATGCGCGTCGCACAGAAGCTGTACGAGGGAATTGAAGTGCCGGGGGAGGGTAACGTCGGGCTGATTTCCTACATGCGTACCGACTCCGTGACCCTGGCCACCACGGCCGTAGACGAAATTCGCGAGGTCATTGCCGAGCGCTACGGCCATGAAAACGTTCCCGAGTCGCCTCGAGAATTCAAGAACAAGTCGAAAAACGCGCAGGAGGCTCACGAGGCAATCAGGCCGACCTCTGCGGCACGCAGTCCGGAAACGCTGAAAGACGCGCTGGACGACGATCAGTTCAAGCTGTATTCGCTGATCTGGAAGCGAACGATGGCCTGCCAGATGGTGCCGGCGGTATTCGATACCGTCGCCATTGAGCTGGCCCCCGGGTCCTTCGACTTCGCCGCCGCGGACGGCCAAACCGACGACGGCCACCGGTTTCGCGCGAACGGCTCTATTCTCGTCGAGCCCGGCTTCATGGCCGTTTATAAGGAAAGCCGGGACGACGGCGGCAAAGATGACGACGGCGACCGGCTATTGCCTGACATCGCCGAAGGCGATGTTATCAGCCTCGACGAATTGCGCCCTGAACAACATTTTACGGAGCCACCGCCGCGATTCACGGAAGCGAGTCTCGTCAAGACGCTCGAGGAATACGGCATCGGCCGACCCTCAACTTACGCGAGCATCATTGCAACGCTGAAGAATCGCGAATATGTCGAGATAGACAGCAAACGGTTTTTTCCAACGGACATTGGCCGCATTGTCAATGGTTTTCTGACGGATCATTTCTCAAAGTACGTGGACTACGACTTCACGGCCAGGCTTGAAGACGACCTCGACGAAGTTTCTCTTGGCAAGAAAGACTGGATCCCATTGCTGGACAACTTCTGGAGACCCTTCAAAATCCTCTGCGACGACAAGGAAGAATCCGTCACGCGTGAACAGGTCGCTCAGGCCCGCGAACTCGGCACCGACCCGAAGAGCGGCAAGCCCATAACGGTACGCATGGGCCGCTACGGACCTTTTGTGCAAATCGGCACCAAGGACGACGAAGAAAAACCGAAATTCGCCGGCCTCCGTCCCGGTCAGAAGATGAACGAAATCTCGATGGAAGAAGCGCTTGAGCTTTTCAAGCTGCCGCGCCAGCTCGGCGAAACACCGGACGGCCTGCCGGTCTCAGCAAGCGTCGGACGTTTCGGGCCCTATGTTCGCTACGGTGACAAGTATGTGTCAATGAAAGAAGATGACCCGTACACGATCGAGCTTTCGCGCGCACTTGAGTTGATTGAAGCCAAGAAGATCGAAGACGCCAACCGCATCATTCTGGACTTCGAAGACGACGGCATTCAGGTCCTGAATGGTCGATACGGTCCCTACATATCGGACAAAACCAAAAATGCCCGTATTCCGAAGGACCGCGAGCCCCGGTCACTAACTCTTGAGGAATGCAAGGAGCTGCTTGCTGCGGCGCCAGTGCGCGGCCGGCGTGGCAAGAAGAAGGTGGCCAAGAAAAAGGCGGCGAAGAAGACAGCAAAAAAAGCTGCTAAGAAGAAAAGCAAAAAGAAGGCGGCAAAGAAAAAGTTCGCCAATTAAACGCCGGACATGCCCATGAAGCTGTCAATTACACGAGCTGCTGACACACTGCTCCGCGGCGGCATTATCGCGTATCCAACCGAAGGCGTATTCGGTCTGGGCTGCATGCCAGACGACGTCGCAGCATTGCTGCGCCTGCTGGCGCTAAAGCGACGCGATCCGCGCAAAGGACTGATTCTGATCGCATCGGACAGATCACAGCTTGATGCCTGGATCGATCCGGACGCATCCCGCATTCCGGATCCTGACCCCGCCCATCCGACAACATGGATTGCACCGGCACAAAGCCATGTGTCGTCGCTTGTCACCGGTGATCATGCAAGCCTGGCGGCCCGACTGACAAGCAATCCGGTGGCTGCCGCAATCTGCGCCGCGGTCGAGTCGCCTGTCGTATCGACGAGCGCAAACCTCGCTGGCGAGCGGGTCGTCCGAAATCGTATTGTGCTGCGCCGTAAGTTCGGGGCTTGTGTAGACTACATCGTACCAGGCGACTGCGGACCATCATTTGGAGCATCGGAAATCCGCAATCTGACAACCGGCAAAATCATTCGACCCTACGCTGCATGAACGACCTCGATCAAGTCAAAGACTACTTGCAGGCCCTGCAGAACCGCGTCGTTACCGAGCTCGAACAGCTCGACGGCAAGGCGCGCTTTCGCCGCGACGCGTGGGATCGCCCTGGCGGCGGTGGTGGCCTGAGTTGCGTGCTCAGCGGCGGCGCCGTTTTCGAGCAAGCCGGCGTCGGCTTCTCGCATGTGTTTGGTGACAAAATGCCGCCGTCGGCAACCAATCATCGGCCGGAACTTTCGGGCAGCGGTTTCCAGGCCGTTGGCGTGTCGCTCGTTATTCATCCGCGCAACCCGTACGTGCCGACAACGCATGCAAATTATCGTTTCTTCACGGCGAGCAACGAAGACGCCTCGGCGTGGTGGTTTGGCGGCGGCTTTGACCTGACTCCTTATTACGCGTTCGAAGAGGACGTCATTCACTGGCATCAGGTCGCGAAAGATGCCTGCACGCCGTTTGGTGACAATCTTTATCCACGGTACAAAAAGTGGTGCGACGAGTACTTTTTTCTCAAGCATCGAAATGAAACACGCGGCGTTGGCGGTCTGTTTTTCGATGACGTGAACGAGCTTGGCTTTGAGAAAAGCTTCCAGTTTCTGCAGTCGACGGGAGACGCGTTTCTCCCGGCCTATTGCCCGATCGTTAAGAAACGCAAAGATCATCGTTACGGCGAACGGCAGCGCGAGTTTCAGCTATATCGTCGCGGCCGTTACGTCGAATTCAATCTCATCTATGATCGGGGAACGATCTTCGGATTGCAGTCCGGCGGCCGAACTGAATCCATCCTTATGTCACTGCCGCCGCGAGTGCGCTGGGAGTATAACTGGCATCCGGAAGCCGGCTCGGCCGAGGCGAAGCTTTACAGCGATTTTCTGCGGCCACGAGACTGGCTGGGAGGCGGCGCACCGACACCACGGTAATTAGCTGCAGAGACGTGATTGCCGAACATTCTCTTTTGGCGCCTCGAGTGGTAACGTCGAACGATGTCGTGGATTGACGAAATCGAAGCAGGCGATGCCGACGGCAAGCTGAGCGAGATGTATGCCGAGCTCGTGAAGAAGCGTGGCAAAATCTCAAATATCCTAAAGGTGCACAGTCTCAATCCCGAGGCAATGGGAAACCATCTCGACCTCTATATGACAATCATGTTCGGCCGATCAGGGCTGAGCCGCGCTGAAAGAGAGGCGATCGCGGTCGTCGTGTCGGCAACCAATGAATGTGCCTACTGCGTCAATCACCACGCCGAAGCTCTGAAGCGCTACATCAAAGATGGTGACACGCTCGAGATGCTGACGAGCGCCGACGGGCTGGAGACGCTCGAGCCTCGCTTGAGCAACATCGTGCGCCACGCCGAAAAACTGACGTCGGCGCCCTCTGCGATGACCGAGAGTGATCTCGGCGAATTGCGCGCGGTCGGACTATCAGACAGGGACATTCTCGACCTGACGCTTATCGTCGCATATTTCAACTTTGTTAACCGCATCGCCATGGGCCTCGGCGTTGCGTATTCGGCTGAAGAATTGAGCGGCTATCGGGACGAATAAGTGCTTACGCTGCGACTACTGGCGATTTTCCTGTTGCTGGCGTCTGTCGATGCGCTTGCCGAGTATGAATCGCAATTGCGCGACGCTGGGAGCCTCGGTGCGATCCGCCTGGCCGGTACCGAAGACCCCAACGTTCGTAAGGTCTATATCGTGCAGCTCAAGGAACCAGCAGCCGCGGGACACCACGCCGCCCTAATCAGCGCGGCGATCAAGTCAGGTGCCGCTGGCCCGCCACGCGTACGCTTCGACAAGGCCGGTGCAGCGATACAAGGCTACACGGCGCAGCTAGCGGAACAGCAGGATGCGGTGTTTGCCAAAGCCGGTCCCGATGCCGAATTGATCTATCGTTATCAATACAGCCTGAACGGTTTCGCGGCGAAGATGCATCCGTCGCAGGCCCACAAGCTCGACAGCCTGCCTGAGGTGCTGCACGTTTGGGAGGATGAAATTCGCCCGCTCGCAACAAACTTCAGCCTCGAATTCCTGGGACTCTTCGATTCTGACGTTGGCCTGCGCGGCGCACCGGGGCTGGATGGTGAGGATGTCATCATCGGCGTCATCGATAGCGGCGTCGCACCAAAGCATCCGGCCCTGAAGGACCTGCGGGAAGCAGATCGGCCCCGGTTGTGCCAGGGAGACTGGGCCGAGAACTCACTGCTTGGCCGCTGGCTTTGCCATCGATTCGAGAGGCGCGACGATGTGCTGCTGTTCGAGCCGCCCGAGGCCTGGAACGGCATCTGCCAGTCCGGCGAAGACTTCGAGGCAACAGACTGCAACAACAAGCTCATCGGCGCACGCTATTTCATTGCAGGTGCCGAAGCGTCGGGCCCCATTGACGAAGGCGAAATCCGTTCTGCCCGCGACGTCGACGGCCACGGCACTCATACTGCGACCACGGCGGCGGGCAATCGCGTCAAAGCGTCGATCTTCGGCACGTCGATCGGACGCATCGAGGGCATCGCACCACGAGCAAGAATTGCAGTTTACAAAGCATGCTGGTTGCGCCCGGACGATCAGCGCGCAAGCTGCAATACATCTGACCTTGCGAACGCCATCGACGCTGCGGTCGCCGACGGTGTCGACATCATCAACTATTCTGTCGGCAGCTCCCTCACGCGAGTCACGGCACCCGATGATGTGGCGCTGATGGGGGCTACCAAGGCCGGCGTGTTCACGGTCGTTGCCGCCGGCAACGAAGGGCCCAATCTGGGTACGATCGGCTCGCCCGCCGGCGGTCCATGGGTCATTACCGCGGCAGCCTCCAGCCGTGACGGCAAATTCTCCTCTGAAGCAATCGAGATCAAAACGCCGCCTGCGATTGCCGGCCTTATTGCCGTCAAAGAGGCGAACTTCACGCCCCGGCTGGCGGATCGCGGCCCCATTGATGGCACCGTGGTGCTGGTCGATGACGACGACGACACGCTCGATGACGATTCTGCCGGAACAACGAGCGACGCATGTGAGCCGCTCGCTAACGGTGCCGACGTCGCCGACAACATAGCGCTGATTCAGCGCGGTGGCTGCGAGTTCACCGACAAGATCAAGAATGCTGCCGACGCCGGCGCCGTCGCTGCGCTGGTGTATAACATTGCTGGCGACCCGATCGTCATGAACGGCACCACGGGCGAATCGGATATTCCCGCGCTCATGATCGGGCAGGCTGACGGCAATCTGATCATTGACGAGCTCGATGCAGGCAGTGAGGTTACGGTCCTGCTCGATGACGGGCAGCTGTTGACCGAGAACGAAACGGGCAACGTCATGGCCTCTTTCTCGGCGCGCGGGCCGGGGCCGGCTGCAGACATTCTCAAGCCGGATGTCACGGCACCTGGTGTGAACATCCTGGCCGGTTATACGCCTGATGCGACGAATGCGACACCCGACGAGAACTTTGCTTACCTGTCGGGCACGTCGATGTCGACACCGCATGTCGCCGGGGTTGCGGCGTTGCTGCTGCAGGCGCATCCTGACTGGAGCCCTTCAGCAATCAAGTCTGCCTTGATGACGACCGCGCGACAGTCGGTTTTCGTCGCGGATGGCGAGACACCCGCAAATCCGTTCGAATTCGGTGCCGGACACATCGTGCCTAACGACGCCAACGACCCGGGGCTTGTTTATGACGTTAGCGATGACGAATTCGACGCGTTCGCTTGTGGTGTCGAGTCACCCGCCGTAACGTCGGCGCGCTGCGACGAACTCGAAGCAGCCGGCTTGTCATTTGCGGCCGCGGATCTCAATCAACCGTCCATCGCCGTGGCGCGGCTTGCCAATGAACGTACCGTCAGCAGACGTGTTACTAATGTTGCCGATCAGGCGGAGGCTTACGTAGCGAACGTCATCGCGCCGTCCGGCATAGGTGTCAGCATGGTGCCGCAGAGCATTAATCTGGCGCCAGGGCAGTCAGCGTCGTTTGACATCACTTTCAGCTTCGAGTCCGGTCCGCTCGACTTGTGGCGCTTCGGATCGCTGACATGGGACAGCGACAGTCACACAGTGTACAGCGCACTCGCGATTCGGCCAACGTCGATTACTGCGCCTGCTGAAGTAACGGCGTTTGGCGCCGATGGTGCGCTCGACTTCGATGTTGAGTTTGGCTATACGGGCGCCTATACACCGGGCGTGCATGGACTTCGTTTACCGCTTGTCATCGATGGCTTCGTCGACAACGATCCGACAAAAACCTTTTCATTCCGCTTCGACAATGGCGTGACGGCACATCTGATCGACGTGCCCGCAAATCAGGCTTATTTACGCTTCGCGCTGTTTGACACATTGACCGATGGCGCTGACGATCTTGATCTGTACATCTATTACTGCGCGGATCTCATCAACTGCGTGCGCGTCGGAGAAAGTGGCGAGCCGACTTCGCAGGAAGAGGTCAACTTTCTGCTACCGGCCGCTGGCCGCTATACGGTGCTTGTGCACGGCTTCGATACGGACGAGTTTTTAGGTGGCGCTGGCGCAAACTACAGCCTGCTCGCCTGGTCATTCGGCCTGGACGACGACCAGGGCAACATGACCGCTGCCGGTCCTGCGTTTGTCAACGCGGGCAATACCGAGAACGTCACGGTCAGTTGGTCCGGCCTCTTATCGGATACTATTTATCTCGGCGGCATATCGCATAACACGCCGCAGGGGCTCTCCGGAATCACGATTATTCGAATCGGCAACTAGGATATCCAGCCTTTGCTTTTGGCGGCCCACGAATACCAGATAAGCGCCGCGCCGATAATTACGACAGCCGACTGAATGATTGCTGGCGTCGTTCCGAATACCGCGATCGCATCATTCAGTACAAACGTGTTGAGATCCTGAATCAGTACGGCGATCAGCGAGATCACGAACATCGGTCCGGCCAGGGCCTTGCGCAGCAGCAACAAGAGGCAGCCCAGTACGCCTGTGGTTACGCCGATTGCAAACGCTGATGTGGCCCATTTGGGCACGGCCAGCATAAAGTCGACCTGCTCCGGGGTATACGCCTGTGCGAGCTCTTCGGGAGATGTGCTGACCTGCATCACGTAAACCATCAGGCCGAACAGATTCCAGATCAGTGCGGCACCACCGATGAACCAGAATGTCATGGGCGGTTTGCCATTCAATATGTCAGACATGGTGATCCCCTGCTTATCTTGTTGTTAGTGGGATGCCATGATGATCCAACGGCAAATCACCAAATGCAAGCGACGGAGCCGCGGTGTCAGGATCGTTTCTTTGCCAAGGCCGCGCAGGGCTTGTAGCGAAAACAGCCGGTTACATGGTCGTTCACCATGCCCGTCGCCTGCATATGCGCATAAATTATTGTGCTGCCGACAAACTTGAAACCGCGTGTCTTGAGGTCTTTGCTCAGGGCGTCAGACTCGGGCGACGTCGCCGGAATGTCGCCGTCCTTGCTGAAGCGATTCTGAATCGGCCGGCCGCCGACGAAGC
>JAOTUB010000042.1 GCA_029864095.1 Gammaproteobacteria bacterium
CGACAATTTCCCGGCTCGAGATCATCTCGTCAGTCAGCAAGGCCGCTGAGAATTCGCCGGCCCTGACGAGAATGACCGGAATAAAGGACTCGTCCGCGGACAACTTGGCAGCCTGACCACCCAGATACATCCCGAGGTGGCGGAACTTGTAGGTCTGTTCGCCGTAGTCGTAACTAGGTTCGCTCTGGCTAAGCAGGTTCTCGAGCTCACCGCGCGGTATTCGCGCGACGCCCTCGACCGACGGCAAAGGCAACGCGTACACTTCCTCGCCAGTGCGCACAATGAGCGCCTGCGTGATGGCCAGCGTAAACGGCAGCCGTACCGTGAAGTTCGTGCCCTGACCCGTCACCGAAGAAATACGCAATGACCCGCCCAGTTTCTTGACCTCGTTGGCAACAACGTCCATGCCAACGCCGCGGCCGGCGGATTGCGTGACCTTGCCCGCGGTCGTAAAGCCCGGCGTCAGAATCAATTCCATGATCTCTTCATCGGTCACTTTGCTTTCGGGCTGCAGCATGTCCTGCTCGTAGGCTTTGCGACGAATTGCATCGACATCGAGGCCCCTGCCGTCGTCCGCGACGTCAATCACCATTTCCGAGCCTTCCCGGTGCAGCCGGATGGTTATCCGGCCCGTCGCGGACTTGCCGACGTCCTGTCGCTCTTCCGACGACTCGATGCCATGCACGACCGCGTTTCTGAGCATGTGCTCGAAAGGCGGCAGCATTTTCTCGAGGACCTGCCGGTCGAGCTCTCCTGATGCTCCCTCAACGGCCAGCTCAGCGCGTTTGCCCGCTTCCTTGGCGATCTGCCGCACGAGTCTCGTCAGCCGTGGTACATGACGTTCAAACGGCACCATACGCGTGCGCATCAGGCCGTCCTGCAATTCCGCCGTGACGCGCGACTGCTGCACGAGCAGACCCTCGGCCTCGATCGTCAGCGATTGCAACAGATCTTTGAGGCTACCAAGGTCGTTGGCCGACTCCGCTAGCGCCCGCGACAGCTGCTGAATATTCGAATAACGATCAAGCTCCAGCGGGTCGAAGTCGCGTGCAATGAGTGTGTCCTGATGGCCGTGTATGATCTGCGCTTCGGTTTCTATCTCGAGCTTGCGCAGCTGCTCGCGCAGTCGGCTTATGGTCTGATCAAGCTCAACCACGTGAAACTCGAATGAACTCACCTGTTGCGTAAGCCGTGAATGATAGATGCTGATTTCGCCGGCCGCGTTCAGAAGATCCTCGAGCAAGTCGGCATCGATGCGCGCGAATTCCTGGCGCTGCTCCGAGCGCAATCCCTGCATTGCCGCAGGCACGGCTGCTTCGGGTTCTGGCTGCGGCCTGGCCGTAACCATTTTCCGCGGCTCAGGCGCGGGCCTGGCTTCGGGCTCAGGCTCAGCCTCAGGCTGCGGCTCGGGTTTGGATTCGGGCTCGGCCGGCACTTGCGGCGCCGCTGTGGCGGCTTCATCGGCAGCGGGCGGCTGCCCGATTTGCGCCAGTTCATCGGCCAACGGCGTGTCGACGATGACCATGCTGACCGTATCGTCGGGCTCGATCGTGAACGCGGCTGGTTCGGCCGCTTCGACATCTTCTTCTGCTGGCGCCGTCTCGACAGCCGAATCGTCAGCTACCTCGAAGCCGGCAGTGGCCTGCTGAACCCGTTTCTCAAGGACGCTCGCCGCCGCCACGGCTTTACCGGCAATCACGGCATCGCGCATACGATGGAGCTCGTCGACGCTGTGCTGCAGCAGATCATCAATGACCGGTGTGGCCCTTACTGTTCCGGCATCAAGCGAGATCAGCAGTGTTTCGAGCTCGTGGCTCAGGTTGCCCATAGCCGTGATTCCGGCCATGCGCGCACCTCCCTTGAGCGTGTGCAGGTGACGTTTGAGTTCCTCCATCGATTGCCTGGACTCTTTGTTGTTACTCCATTCGAGGAGGGCCTTATCGGTGGCTTCCAGAAGCTCCGCCGATTCTTCAGTGAATATCGCCGCAATTTCGGCATCGTATTCAGGCTCTGCCGAGACGGCCTCGACCACGCGTTCCCGCACATCCTCGAGCTCAGGTTCGGCCTCCTCTTCCTGCACAAGCGTATGTTCGGGCTGCACTGCATTCGTCAGCTTGTTAATGTGCTCGATTAGTGCCGAGTAATCTGCTCGCCGGCGTTCAGGCTGATTGATATCGCCGACGATGGTGGCAATCGCTTTCGACGCGGCACGCAGCGCGTCGAGTCCGGATTTCTGAAAGCCGACTTTATATTCGTACACGCGTCGCACGAACCGATTCAACGCGCCCGCTACTGCAACGCCGCGCTCAACGTTAGCCATGTTCGCGCTGCCATGCAGCGTATGGCAGGCACGATACAGCTTGTCCGTGACGTCAAATGGCGGCTGATGGCCCTCGCACGCGCCGAGATAGTTGATGATGACCTCAAGATGGCCTGCCGTCTCCTTCGAGAAGATGTCGTGCAGCACAGGGTCCATTTCGAGGGCCGGTTCCGCCTCTTTGGCCTCGGCAGCGGGCCCCGCAATCGTCAAAACCGCCGCGTTGGGATCGCCCTCGGCAAATGCGTTGGCGCGTGCCATCAATAGACTGATGTCAGTGGCCGGTTCGGCACCTACTTCGATTTGCTCAATAAGTTCTGGTACCGCCGCGGCTGCGGCAATGATGAAATCGACCATTGGCGGCGTGCGCACAAGCGTACGGTTAATCAGGCGATTCAAAAGGTTTTCGATACTCCAGCAATACTCGCCAATGCGTTCGGCGCCGACCATGCGGCCGCTGCCCTTGAGTGTGTGGAACGAGCGCCTGACCGTGATCAGCGTCTCCATGTCGTCAGGATCTTCCTGCCACGCAGGCAGCCGGCGCTTGATCGACGCGACCTCTTCCTTGGCTTCATCGATGAACAATTCCAGCAGTTCCGGATCCAGATGCTCGGCGTCGCTTGCGACGACAGGCAAAGGCATCACTTCGGTCGCCTGCATCCGCGCCTGTTCCACAGCCGCCATCTCGGCAGCTTGCTTCGCGATCGCGGCGCTATCGAGTTTCATTGTCTGCGCGACTCTCGGCCCTTCTTTTGCGGCCTGCGCCAGTCGATGCTCAACATCGCGCAATACGGCCAGACACGCCTCGGCATTGTCGAGCATGTACCATGGTTCGCTGCGGCCTGCCTTTACGGTCTCCATGTAATACTCGATGCTGACGATCGCGTCGGCAAGCCGATCGGTTTCCTTTTGTGTAAGCCGCGCAGCGCCATCGCCGGCCAGGGTCAGCGTGATCAGGTTGCCAACGCGATCGACGACTTCCATTGCCCGCGTCTTGTTCAGCATCATCAGCCCCGCTTTGATGCCGCGCACGAGTGACGGCACGCTGTCGATGCCCTGCGATGGCGCGTGCGACGCGAAGCTCTGCCCTACTGTTTCCTTGATACGTGCAAGGTTGATGATGCATTCCCGCATTACCGATTCCGCAACCTGCTGGTAGTCCGCAGCTTCCTGCGGGGGCAGGTCTGCCGCAGCCTGATCCGAACCATCGCCGGTCGGGACAATAAGCCGCACCAGCTGCTGGTCGAGCCGGTCCTCGACACGCAGCAGGGTTGACGCTATGTCAAGAATGATCTGATCCGATGCGGTCCCGCCGCGTTCGACGACGGACTTGAGGCGGTCGATCTCCCCATCGATGTCGCCGCGCAGTTCCCCGAGGCCCAGAACCCCAAGCGTGTCGCTGATTTTTTTTAGCAATTCTAGCTGCGGCACCAGATCTGACGACTTGTTCATGCCCGTGCGAACGAAGATATCGAGCACGTCCTTGACCCGCGCGAGATCTTCCTTGATCGCCGATGCGACGGTTTCCATGAGCTTTACGCTCGGCGCAGACAACGCTTCTCGTGCCTGCTCGACCTGTTCGTCGCCGGGAAGCAGCTCCGACAGATTAAACGCCGCTCGAATTTCGGCGATACGTTCGCCCGCGGTGCTCGATCTCGCGACGTAGTAAAGAAGATTATTCAGCAGATCATCGACCGGATACTTATCGAACGCCTCGACGCCTTCGTCGATGACTCGCTTGATCTGTCGGTCGGTCTGACCGAGCAGTCGCTTCAGCGCAACCGAAGTCTCGAGGCCGCCATTTTGCAGTGACTCGAGCACGCCGCCGACGACCCACCACAGCTGATACATGTCATCGCGAGTCGCGGCGAGCTCGAGCTTTTGCGTGACACCGCTCAAGGTATCGAGATGGCGCGCGGTGTCACCGCCTTGGATCCAGCCGAGTAACGCAAGCTGGAACTTGGGCCGCAATCTTGTCGCGACAGCAACGGGGTCTTCGCCAGTGCCGGCGCGCTTTTCGCTTGTCCTTTTGGCCTGACTCGGTGACAGGTTCAAGAGCAGCAGGGTGCCTTCGGACAGCAGCGGCTCACCGCGTGCGGCGCGAAGATCATTGAGCATCGGCAACAGCACGAGCGCGATGTCCCGACCGCCGCCGAGCAACCGCTCTATGTATGCCGGCAGCTGCACCATCGCGCGGGTCAATGCGTCGAGACCATCCTCGCGACCTTTACCCGCGCGAAGGGCAGTCAGGTGTTTACAGCCGAGTTCCATCTCCTCGGTCAGCAGCGCGGCGCCGTAAGTTTCAGCAAGCTGTAACGCGCCGCGCGCCTGATGCAATAACTCGCCGGCGCGAACGAGAGCGGCCGATCCGCCGCGCCCGTCGACACAATCCTCCAGCGCCAGATGCGCGTTGCGGATCGTCTCCATGAGTTCATGACTGATGATCGCGAGCGCGTTCACAGTGGCGCCGTTACCGTGATCGGCGATGATCTTCTCCTGAATGCCAGTGTCGCCCGTCATTAAGCAGTCCGCTTCCTGCTAGCCCGCCTTTGCCTGCCCGCTTGTCTTACTGGCGAGAACATTCGATGACGTGCTGGACAGGGTCCGTGCCTGCAATGCCGAATTCGGCAAGGTGAATCCGGCAACGGTTTTCCTGAGCTGTGATGCAAGCTCGGAGAGCTTCGAGATTGCCGCCGCTGTCGCCGTCGTGGCTTTGCCCGTTTGTTCGCCAATCTCACGCAGCCGGGTTGTTCGTCGCGTCACATCCGCCGCCGAACCTGCCTGTTGCCGCGCGGAACTCGAGATGTTTTGTACGAGGCTCGCGATCTGGTTCGAGACCTGTTCGATTTCATCCAGTGCTGCACCGGCATTTTCGGCCAGCAGTGCGCCGCCGACAACGTCTGTCGTGCTGCGTTCCATCGACACAACGGCCTCGTTCGTATCCGCCTGAATCGTGCGCACCAGGACCTCGATTTGCTTCGTGGCGTTTGTGGATCGTTCTGCCAGCCGCTGCACCTCGTCGGCAACGACAGCAAACCCACGGCCAGCTTCGCCGGCCATCGACGCCTGAATCGATGCATTGAGCGCGAGGATGTTTGTTTGCTCGGCAATGTCGTTGATGAGTTCGATAATATTGCCAATTTCCTGCGAGCTTTCGCCGAGGCGTTTGATGCGTTTTGACGTTTCCTGAATTGTCTCGCGAATCGCATTCATGCCGTCAATCGTGCGCCGCACCGCTTCGCCGCCCTTATGCGCAACCTCGACCGAGTGGCGTGCAACATCCGATGAACGTTCGGCGTTACCCGAAACTTCTTCGATCGAGGCGGCCATGGACACAATCGACTCCGTTGCCGCGTTGATTTCGCGGCCCTGATTGTCGGCGGCTTTTGCCAGGTGTGCCGCAGTGTTCTCGGTCTGTTTGGCCGCCGAATCGACCATGATCGCTGTTTCGTTGACCGTTGCGACGAGTTTTCTGAGTTCTTCAATCGCGAAATTGAACGAGTCGGCAATCGTTCCGGTGATATCCTCGGTAACGGTCGCCTCGACTGTCAAATCACCATCGGCAAGACTGCCCATCTCGTCGAGCAGCCGCAATATCGCCTGCTGGTTGCGCTCGTTTTGTTCTGCCTGAACTTTCGCCGCCTTCTCGAACGTCGCGGAACGCGCATTAAGCATGATCATGACAACAACGAGGATCAGTGCTATTGCGGTCAGGCCAAGCGGTATCCAGATAATTTGCAGAAAATCGGGTAATGCGCTGCCGGCCCCCGAGAATTCGCTCCCCAGTTTTGTCGCGCTGGCATTCAGCTCGGCCTGAGTTTCCGCGATACCGGCAACCTGGCCGACGCTGGCGGTGATGATATCGACCTGTGCCTCGAGATCCGTCAGGTGGCTGGCCAGCGGCACGAGCGCAACCTCACGTCCTTCGCTGTCCAATGGACGAACATCAAGTTCGGTATTCTGACCGGATAATGCGTTCCATACGGTGCGCAAAAATGCTGCGTCGTCGTCAATTGCTGCGGCAGCCGCTGCAGCATCGGGGTTAATCGCCAGGCCGGGAACCGTCTGTCCGATACGTGATGCGCGTTGCTGGAATTCCTGAATGATCGCGGTCGCGCTGGAACGATCCAGTAGCTCGTTCGATAAGTCGAGGATCGTCGCCATGCCTGAGGTGATGCTCGTCGCGGCACGATTTAGTGCCTCGACATCATCGCGTCTTGCAAGTATTGCGGCCGCGCGCGACTCCAGCTGCTGCCAGTCGGCTGTAGCTCCGGGAACTGCCGGACCCGCGCTGCGCCGCTGCTGCGCCAGTTGCCGCAAACTCGCATTGAGTTTATCGAAGCCGCCCTCCTCGCCGCCGAGCGCCGCATTCGCCTGAGTGGGTATTGCCTGCGACAACGCGGCAAGTTCGGCGGCCTGCGGACTTACACCTGCACTTTGCAGGTAGGTGAGTGCCGCAGCAGCGACCAATAAGGCCGCCGTTGTTATTGCGACTATCCTGAATATTGATGTTGTGTCTGCTTTATTCGCCATAGCTATTGCAACTCTGATTTATGCGTAGCCCGGCACCGTGTCGGCACTACTGATTGCGGCGGTCATTCGGCTGCCGCCTGCAGGAAGAAATTGCTTTCAACAAGATCAAACAGATTGAAGATGGGCCACGTGTCTTCACCACGCTGATACGCACCCGTCAGAAAACGATCACATCGGACCGAGGTCTCCGGCCAGCTGTCTGTATATTCGTGATCCATAAAACGGCGAAAGCCGAGCACTTCGTCAACGACTAGGCCGGCCGGGACTTCGCGATGATTCACCGAAATAACACGCGTCGTTCGGCGCAACGTTGTGCGGCCACTTCCGAGCAGCAACTTGACGTCAATGAGCGGCAGGAGATGGCCCCGCAAATTTGCAATCCCGAGCATCCAGCGTTTGCTCCCCGGCACCCGGGTCATCCCGTCCGGCAACATGAGCACCTCGCGAACCTGATCGCGACCCGAAACAAAATGTTCTTCGCCAATTCGGAAACCTACGCCTACCCACTCCTCGGGAGCCGTCCCACTGCCCAGCCCCGAAAGCGCCTGGCGACTGCGGCGCTCCATCTCGGCCAGCAACTCGAACGGTTGCTTGACCAGCGCCGCGAGCTCCGCAGATTCACTCATTCAGGCAGCCATCACCGCGTTAATCTTTGTCACGAGCTGCTTTGCGTCGATCGGCTTGACGAGGTATTCGACGGCCCCTTGCCGCATGCCCCAGATCTTGTCCGTTTCCTGATCCTTGGTCGTGATCATGATAACCGGAATGCCGGCCGTCTCCGCATCCTGCGTCAACTTGCGCGTCGCCTGAAAACCGTTCATTCCCGGCATGACGACATCCATCAGGATGCAATCCGGTCGCGATAATCTGGCCTGCTTGAGACCTTCTTCACCACTGTCGGCTACCAGCGTGTCAAAGCCGTTTTCTTCCAGCATGCTCTGAAACAGATGCAGCTCAGTCGGCGAGTCATCGATGATGAGGATTACTGACATCAGTGCTCCCTTTACAACGTATCCAGTACGTAGTGACTAGTTAATCTGGTTCGAAATCGCACCAAGCAACTCATCCTTGGTGAACGGTTTGGTGAGGTACTGCTCCGAGCCCACAATACGGCCACGCGCCCGGTCAAATAGCCCGTCCTTGCTCGATAGCATGATGACCGGCGTCTCCTTGAACAATTTGTTGTGCTTGATCAGCGAACACGTCTCATACCCGTCCAGCCGCGGCATCATGATGTCGACAAAAATCAGATCGGGTTGATGGTCGGCTATTTTCGACAGTGCGTCGAATCCATCGATGGCTGTGAATACGTGACAACCTTCTTTCGTCAGCAGCGTTTCCGCTGTACGACGAATCGTCTTGCTGTCATCCACAACGAGGATCTTGAGCCCATTCAGACTTCGAGACGCACTATTTGACACCGGATTTCCTCACGCTTGACTGGAATCCCGAAGGATTCATTCTGTTTATCGTTTTTCCCTGCGCGCTGGCGGTGGGCAGCCATAACACCCGGGAAAACCGACTTGTACCATATTGACATAAGTCCCGCTACGACGCCCGCCGCAGAGCGCAAAATCTTAAGAAATTGCGGCGCTTAGCTTTTGATTCCAAGGTATAGTTGCTCGCACGAATCGGACTGGGTGCAGAATCCCGCTCATGCCCAAGGGCTCGCTCAAAATCGGAATCGTGATGGACCCAATCGAGGCCATCACGCCATACAAAGACAGTTCTCTGGCTATGCTGCTCGAAGCCGAGCGACGTGCCGCCGATATTCACTATTTTCAGCAACGAGACCTCAAGATTGTCGCCGGCACGGCGTTCGGGCATTCGCAGCGGCTGCGAGTCCGTGACGACGACGAGGCGTGGTACGACAAAGGGGAGACGGAGGAAATTGAGCTTGGTTCGCTCGACGTTATCCTGATGCGCAAAGATCCGCCGTTCGACATGGAATACGTCTACACGACCTACATCCTGGACCGGGCCCGGGAAGCCGGTGCACTTATTGTCAACCACCCGCAGGCACTGCGGGACATGAATGAGAAAGCCTACACCGCCTGGTTTCCCGAGTGCACGCCTCTGACGCTGATCACACGATCGATGGCGGAGATGAAGGCCTTTCTCCTCGACAACGGGCGCATCGTCGTCAAACCGCTTGACAGCATGGGCGGTCGCTCAATTTTTGTCGTACACAAGAATGACAATAACGCCAATGTGATCTTCGAGACGCTGACTGACTACGGTCAGCGATTCGCAATGGCGCAGGTTTTTATCCCGGAAATCAGCGCCGGTGACAAACGCATATTGCTGATCAATGGCAAAGCCGTCCCGTACGCACTGGCGCGTATTCCCTCCGCTGATGATTATCGAGGCAATCTGGTCATGGGCGCCAAGGGCATTGGACAGGAATTATCTGACGTTGATCGCTCGATCTGCGAGCGCGTCGGGCCCGTATTGCGTAACCGCGGCGTCTTGTTCGCCGGGATTGATGTGATTGGTGACTATTTGACCGAAGTAAACGTCACGAGCCCGACCGGCATACGCGAACTCGACAAGCGCTTTGACCTCAACATCGCCGGCCAGTTGTTTGACGCCATCGAGGCAGAGATTGCATAGGACGCGGCATGCCTCTTGGTCAGGTGCAATTTCTTTTCCAAACGAGACTTGAGCCCTTGTTTTCAGGTCCGCAGGGCAGTTAACTCGGTGTGTTCAACGAATTGATTTTGCTGGATCTTTCAAGCGGAACGCCAAGGAATTAAGTAAACTGTCACCGTTATGGCCAACATCGCCATGAAAACCGAATCGATGCACGACATTCAGCTCGTCGCGCCCGAGATACCCGACCGGCTGCCGGCGATGCTGTTCCTCGCCGCTCTGATTCACGGCATCCTGATTATTGGGATCACCTTCAATGCGGAGTTATTCGATAACTTCGCCGACGCGATTTCGCTCGAGGTGACAATCGTGGCCGACCCGGACCAGCGCATCGACCGGCCCGACGAAGCCGAGTATCTGGCTCAGGCGTCACAGCAGGGCGGTGGCAATACGGTGGACGAGTTGCGGCCCTCGGCGCCGCTGGAAAGCGCGTCACCGATCGACAATCTCGGCGAGGAAAACGCTCGGTCCCTGGTCGACTCGACATCCCATGACAAGTCCGCCGATCAGCTGGTAACCACGCGGAGTGAACAGGACCTGCGTGTTGCGGACGATCTGCGGGATCCGCCGCGGCCGGAGGACACGACGGCCATCGCGCTCGAGTCCGGGAAGGAGCAAACGCTTCCGCTGCCGCAGGACGATAATTCCTCACTGTTGATACACGACGACGATCCGCGACAACTCATTATCAGCGCCGACACTCGTGAGTCGAGCGTTGCGACCTATCTCGACACCTGGAAACGACGCATCGAGGCCGTCGGTGACGAGTATTTTCCGGAACTCGGAGAGCTAGATGGCCTGACGGGAAGCCCGACTCTCGAAGTCAGTATCGAAGCGTCGGGCCAGCTCGCGGAAGTCGTCATTCGCAAATCGAGCGGTTCGCCGGTGCTCGACAAAGCTGCGCTCGATATTCTCCGGCGCGCCTCGCCGTTCGACCCGTTCCCCGAAGCCATCCGCACCGACTATGACCGGCTGCGATTTGCGTACAAATGGCTGTTTACTGACCAGCTGCGATCCGCTACCGCGAGCGTCAATTAGCAGGCGCAGCGGCCAGCTGTTGTGCCTACACGTCAGACGACAGATACTGTGCACATGGGATTCGATGGTTTTCTGACAAATCAGTTACTTATCGCGATGCCGGGGATGGCCGACCCCAACTTCAGCACGACGGTCACTTTGATTTGTGAACATAACGACGAAGGCGCGCTTGGTATTGTTATCAACCGGCCGCTTGATCTGACCCTGGCCGGACTGTTCGAGCAGCTGGACGTTGTGGACCCCGACCCACAAGCATCCGCCAGGCCGGTATTGATGGGCGGGCCCGTCGGGCCCGAGCGCGGTTTCGTGCTGCACGATCCGGGTATCTCATTCGAGAATTCGATCGAGGTATCCAGTGATATTTACCTGACGCTGTCCCGAGACGTCATCGATGCGATCGCGACGGGCGCAGGACCGCAGCAATCTCTGGTCGCACTCGGCTACGCTGGCTGGGAGCCGGGCCAACTCGAGTACGAAATGCTCGCAAATTCCTGGCTCAACGTTCCCGCCACGCCGGATATCGTATTCGACACCCCATTCAACGATCGCTGGATGTCAGCTGCGCGGACGCTCGGTATCGACATCAGCAAGATTTCCCCCGATGCCGGACACGCCTGAGCGCGACACCAGCCCGCCCGAGACGATACTCGCTTTTGATTTCGGCATGCGGCGCATCGGCGTCGCTGTCGGCCAGACCATCACCGGATCGGCAAGCCCGTTAGGCGTTATTACCAACGGTGACGATGGGCCAGATTTCGATGCGATTTCAGGGCTCGTAAAGGAATGGCAGCCGTCGCGACTCATCGTCGGTCTGCCGTTGCATGCAGACGGGTCGCCAGGTGATATGCAACCGCATGTCGAGAACTTTCTCAGAGAGCTTTTGCGCTACCAGCTGCAAATCGACACCGTCGACGAGCGCTACACGTCGCTCGAAGCCCAAACCGCACTGAAGAACGCCCGGGCCGCGGGCAGCCGTGGACGTATCTCCAGGGAGATGATCGACAGTGCAGCGGCCGTGATCATAGCCGAGCGATTTCTCACCCGCCGAACGAACGTGTAGCATTGCCCCGCCATGCAAGCGATCGAAGCATTTCCGGGCAACGACAATGAGGTAGGTCTGCAGTTCAGTGCGGACGGCAGCCTGAGGCATCTGTTGAGCCTCAAAGGCCTGGACAAGGCATTGCTCGTCGACCTGCTCGACGATGCGGAGCGGTTCGTACCCCCGCCCGGCGGCAAGGCGGTGCGCAGTCGCTCGCTGGCCGGACGCACTATCGCAAACCTGTTTTTCGAGCCCAGCACGCGCACTCGAGCATCATTCGATCTCGCGGGCAAACGACTCGGCGCCGACGTGCTCAATCTCGACGTCAATACCTCCTCGCGCAAGAAAGGCGAAAGCATCCTCGACACGATTTACACCCTGCAAGCAATGCAGGTCGACATCATGGTGGTCCGCGATGCGAGTGCGGGCGTGCCGGCATACATTGCACGCCACGTCGACGATCATGTCAGCATATTGAATGCCGGCGAGGGCGATGTGTCTCATCCAACCCAGGGCTTGCTCGACCTGCTGACTATTCGCCAGCGCAAAGGCCAGTTTGCTGACCTGACCGTAGCGATTGTCGGCGACATCATGCATTCGCGGGTCGCGAGATCTGCCGCGCAAGGCCTCAATACCCTTGGAGTGGGTGAACTGCGGCTCATTTCTCCGCCGGCCCTGGCGCCAGACCCGGACGAGATGCCGTTTGCGTCCATTCTCGATAATCTCGACGATGGCCTGCGCGATGCAGACGTCGTCATGGCGCTACGAATCCAGCGTGAGCGAATTGGCAGTCTCGATGGAATCCCGGGCATTGACGAATATTTTGCCAACTACGGCATTAGCACGGAGCGTATGCAACTTGCCGCGGCCGACGCCATTGTCATGCATCCGGGCCCGATGAATCGTGGCATCGAAATCGAGTCGGCCCTCGCAGACAGTCCGGCGTCGGCAATCACTCAGCAAGTCGCCAATGGCGTCGCGGTTCGCATGGCAGTGCTCGAGCGCGTTAGCAATTCAATGGAGCACAATTGACGACGGCCGCGCAGCAGCACGCCCAACGAAACCGCGCAACCCTGTTCGTTGAAGATGGCAGACTGATAACTACTCAGGCTTTCCCTGGTGACCAGTTCATCATGCGGATTCTTGCGCCGAAGTGCGCGGCCGCTGCGCGGCCGGGCAGTTTTGTCCATGTTAGTTGTGGCGGCGCTCTGCCAATGCGCCGGCCGTTGTCAATTATGCGTGCCGCTGACGACTGGATCGAGGTTTTGTACAAGGTCGTAGGTGAGGGACTGCACCTGCTGGCCGGCAAACGCGTGGGTGACTCCATCAGTCTGCTGGGCCCGATAGGCGAGCCATTTCGCCCGTCACGCGAGCGACCGAATTGTCTGCTGATTGGTGGTGGCGTTGGCATTCCGCCGATGGTGTTCCTCGCCGAATCACTGCAGAGCGATGCGTGGAATCCGCTGGCAATTCTGGGCTCCGAGATCCCGTTCCCATTCGAACGCCAAGAGTCGCGGATATCGACACCCTGGGCGGGCGACGATGTATCGAGCACAATGCCACTGCTCGAAAGCTGGGGTATCCCGGCGCGCCTGACCAGTCTCGCCGGCTTCTCGGGCTGCTTTCGCGGCTACGTCACGGACCTCGCGGATAAGTGGCTGCAAGGCCTCGGCGAAACCGACCGGAAAAAAACGCAAATATTCGCTTGCGGCCCAACACCAATGCTCAAGGCTGTCGCAGCGCTCGCGACAACCTACGACTTGCCGTGTCAGGTGTCCCTGGAAGAGTTCATGGCCTGCGCTGTCGGCGGCTGTGCCGGCTGCACCGTCGAAATCACGACGCCCGAGGGACCCGCCATGAAACGCGTTTGCGTCGACGGACCCGTATTCGATTCAAGTACGGTGGTTTGGCAATAGCCTGCGGGCGGGAGCTTGCTCATCGGAAGTAAAGCGCAGCGCAACGAGCCATGAAGATGAGCAAGCTCCCGCCCACAGGCAGCGAGTCTAACCGCCGAAGTTAATCTTCGCTTCGAGATTGGACCGCGAATCAGCGTGTGACATCGCCTCGTCAAGCGTGATCGTGCCGGCCTTGTAAAGATCGAGCAGTGCGTCGTCGAAGGTCTGCATACCTTGCTCGCCGCTGTCCTTGTGCGCATCCTTAACGGCAGAGATGTCGCCCTTGAGCATCAAGTCCTTGATGTGCGGCGTATTGAGCATGAGCTCGACCGCCGCAACCAGCTTGCCCGCGCGCGAACGCACGAGCCGCTGCGAGAGGATCGCACGCAAGTAGTGCGCGAGATCCATGAAGATCTGACCGTGCTGTTCTTGCGGAAACATGTTTATGATGCGATCGAGCGTTTCCGAGGCATTGTTGGAATGCAATGTGCCAACCACGAGGTGGCCGGTGCCGGCCATGTCGAGCGCGGCCTGCATCGACTCGCGATCGCGAATTTCTCCGATCTGGATCACGTCGGGAGCGGCGCGCATCGCGCTCTTCAGTGCGCGGCCATACGACTTCGTATCCAGCCCGACTTCGCGCTGATTGACGATCGACTTCTTGTTTGAGTGCAGGAACTCGATCGGGTCCTCGATCGTTATGATATGCGACGACGTCTTTTCGTTGCGATGATTGATCATCGCGGCGAGTGTTGTCGATTTGCCGCATCCGGTAGCGCCCACCATCAGGACCAGACCACGACGCAGCATGACGAGGTCTTTCATTTGCTCGGGCATACCGAGCTCCTCGAGTGTCGGCATTTCGGAGGTTATATATCGTAATACCATCGCAACGTTACTGCGCTGGTGAAACACATTGACGCGAAATCGACCGAGTCCGGGCTCCGAGATCGCAAAGTCGACCTCCAGCTCGCGCGTAAACGTTTCAAGCTGATTCTCGTTCATAAGCTCGAGCGCAGCTTGCTTGACCATCTTTGGTGTCATCTCGAGTTTGTTGACGGGCATGATCTTGCCGTCGATCTTGATCTTCGCCGGTGAGAACGGCGCAAAGAAAAGGTCCGATGCCTTTTTTTCGACCATGAGTTTGAAAAGCGGCTTAACGTTCATCTATGCGATCGTCCGTGATGCTCAGAATGTCTGAGCCGTGTCTTCTTCCATGATCCTGAGGCTTTCCTGCTGCCGATCGGCAATCGCCGAGTCACGCTTGCTCTCCAGCTTGACGCGCAGCCGCAGCTCGTTTTTCGAATCCGCATTGCGCATGGCTTCTTCATAGGAAATGATGGACTGCTCGTAAAGATCGAACAGGGCCTGGTCGAAAGTCTGCATGCCGAGACGTGTCGATTTCGCCATGATTTCCTTGATCTGGCCGACTTCACCTTTGAAGATCAGGTCGGCGATCAAAGGCGTGTTCAGCATGATTTCCATCGCCGCGATTCGCCCCACTCCACCTTCCCGCGGAACGAGTCGCTGCGAGATGAACGCCTTTGTGTTCAACGAGAGGTCCATCAACAGCTGCTGGCGACGCTCGTCCGGAAAGAAGTTGATGATACGGTCCAGCGCCTGGTTCGCGCTGTTGGCGTGCAGCGTGGCAAGGCAAAGGTGGCCGGTTTCGGCAAACTGGATGCCGTACTCCATTGTCTCTTTGTCACGAATCTCACCGATCAGGATCACGTCTGGAGCCTGACGAAGCGTGTTCTTGAGCGCTGCATGCCAGGTCTCGGTATCGACGCCCACCTCGCGTTGCGTAATGACACAGCCTTTGTGCGGGTGTACGTACTCGACAGGATCCTCGATTGAAACGATGTGGCCGCGAGAATTCTCGTTGCGGTGACCAATCATCGCGGCGAGTGTCGTGGACTTACCGGAACCTGTGCCGCCGACGACGATACACAAGCCGCGCTTATTCATGACGACGTCCTTGAGAATCGGAGGCAAGTCAAGATCTTCCAGCGTCGGGATCTCGGTCGTAATTGTCCTCAGCACGGCGCCCACATATCCCTGTTGAATGAACGCGCTAACGCGAAACCGGCCTATACCCTGCGGAGCAATCGCAAAATTGCATTCTTTGGTCGCATCAAACTCTTTGATCTGTTTGTCGTTCATGATTGCGCGAACCATGATCGCCGACTGATCGGGACTCAGCGGATTGTCCGTTGCCTTGTGAATCGTGCCATCGACCTTGATCGCAGGCGGAAATCCTGCTGTCAGGAACAGGTCAGAACCTTCGCGTTCAACCATCTTTCTGAGCAAATTCTGCGTCAACCGCACCGCTTGTTCGCGTTCCATCTTCCTTTTCTCCCGTCAGAACCGCCAGCTGGCGTTCCTAAAAATTCTCTTTCTGAACCGCACGGAAGCGCGCTTCTTCCTTGTTGATCAGACCTTTCGTCATCAGTTCTGCGAGGTTCTGGTCGAGCGTATGCATCCCGACTGCCTGCCCTGTCTGAATTGCCGAATACATCTGTGCGATTTTGCCTTCGCGGATCAGATTCCTGATCGCTGGCGTACCGATCATGATCTCGTGCGCCGCGATTCGTCCGCCACCGATTTTCTTCAAAAGCGTCTGTGAGATTACAGCGCGCAGTGACTCCGACAACATCGCACGCACCATTTCCTTCTCTGCTGCCGGGAAAACGTCCACGACACGATCGATAGTCTTGGCCGCGGAACTCGTATGCAGCGTGCCAAAGACGAGGTGACCGGTTTCAGCGGCCGTCAATGCCAGACGTATCGTCTCTAGGTCACGCAGCTCACCGACGAGAATAACGTCGGGATCCTCGCGCAGGGCCGAGCGCAGGGCTTCGTTAAACCCGAGCGTATCGCGATGCACTTCGCGCTGATTGATGAGGGACTTCTTCGACTCGTGCACAAACTCGATCGGATCCTCGATCGTCAGGATGTGGTCCGGCTTATTATCGTTGATGTAGTCAACCATCGCGGCGAGCGTGGTTGATTTGCCTGAACCTGTCGGTCCGGTTACCAGCACGATGCCGCGAGGATGCATTGAGACATCCTTGAAAATACCCGGCGCACCCAGATCATCGAGGCTCAGAATCTCTGAGGGAATGATTCTGAATACGGCAGCTGAACCGCGGTTTTGGTTGAATGCGTTGACACGAAATCGGGCAAGCTTTGGAATTTCGAAGGAAAAATCGGTCTCGAGAAATTCTTCATAGTCCTTACGCTGCTTGTCATTCATGATGTCGTACACCATGCTATTGACGTCTTTGTGGGTGAGCGCAGGCATGTTGACGCGCTTGATGTCACCGTCAACACGAATCATCGGGGGTACGCCGCCGGATAAGTGCAGGTCGGATGCGTTGTTCTTTACCGTGAACGACAATAGCTGGGCAACGTCGACGGCCATATTTCTCCCTCGCAATGGACGGCCGGACTTACCATAACCCGGCTCTGAATGAAGCCTAGTATAGCGAAGCACCCGGAGTAAAACGTGATTAGAGTCACGGAAAACTTGCGAAAAATCCGAGATTTGCTGGCGAAAGCTGCGAATGATGCGGGGCGCAGCGCCGATAGCGTTCGATTGCTCGCGGTGAGCAAAAAACAGCCGGTCTCCAGCGTCCTCGAAGCCGCCGCCGCAGGCCAGCGTGATTTCGGAGAAAATCAGGTGCAAGAAGGGCTCGACAAGATCCAGGCCGTGGCCAACGATGAGCTCGTCTGGCACTTCATCGGTCACCTGCAGACCAACAAAACCAAGGCTGTCGCGGAACACTTTCATTGGGTCCATTCGGTGGACCGTCTCAAGATAGCTCGACGCCTTTCAAACCAGCGTCCGGAGTCCCTTCCGGACCTGAATATCTGTCTCGAAGTCAACATCGACGAGGAACAAAACAAGTCGGGCCTGGTCACCGTCCGCGCTTTGACCGAACTGGCGGAAGCGGTCGTGGAACTGCCGCGGTTGCGATTGCGCGGACTCATGTGTCTGCCGGCAATACGGCATGACTTCGACGAGCAACGCGTACCGTTTGCCCGCCTTCGCGAACTGGCTCACGGGCTTGCTGCGATTGGCATCGAGACCGACACTTTGTCTATGGGTATGAGCGACGACTACCGCGCCGCGATTTTCGAAGGCGCTACAATAGTGCGCATCGGTACGGCGGTCTTCGGACCTCGGCAATGAGATCCATAGTCCGCAGCGGCAGGCAGTAATCGGCCACAGGAACGCAACATGAGCAATTACAAGGTCGGCTTCATCGGTGGCGGCAACATGGCCCGGGCGCTCGTTGGTGGTCTGCTATCCAGCGGTTATCGCCCTGAAAATCTATTGATCGCGGAACCAGACGCGCGGCGGCGCAGCGTATTGGCGACTGAACTCCCGGGCGTGCAGATCATTGCACGCAACAACGACGTTGCCGCTGCAGTGGAATGCCTCGTTTTGGCTGTCAAACCGCAGCTGATGCGCGATGTCTGTGTCGACCTTGCCGGAACGGTTCAGACTAACAGGCCATTGATCATCTCGGTCGCTGCCGGTACTCACAGTCGCGACATCGACGCTTGGCTCGGCGGCAATCTCGCGGTTGTCCGTGTGATGCCGAATCAGCCGGCACTGTTGTTAGCGGGAGCGTCAGGGCTGTTTGCGAATGCACTAACGAGCACTGAACACCGCGACAGGGCGACGGAGATCATGTCCGCAGTCGGCAGTGTCGTGCATGTGCCAGACGAAGACAGCATCGACGCCGTTACCGCAATATCGGGAACCGGGCCCGCCTACTTTTATTTGCTTATCGACATGTTGATTCAGTCGGCCGAGGACTTCGGCCTCGACAATCAGGCGGCACACAAGCTGGTCATGGATACTGCGAAAGGTTCTGCGGCACTTGCGGCCGTAAGCGGAGAAACCATGGAAGCGATGATCGCGCATGTGCGATCGCCCGGCGGCACCACTGCTGCAGCGTTTGAGGTATTCGACCAGGAACAGGTCCGTGATATCTTCACCAGAGCGTTTACGGCCGCCAGGGACAGGGCCATCGAACTAGCCGAAAGCTCCAACTAATGAGACCCGCGCTCGTATTCATTATCAACACGATCGCGCAGCTTTATCTGTTGGTAATGCTGCTGCGCTTATGGCTGCCCTGGTTTCGCGCGGATTTTCGCAATCCCATCGCACAGGGGATACTGCGACTCACCTCCCCGCTCGTGATTCCGGTCAGGCGCGTCATTCCACCGATAGGCCGTCTCGACACAGCGACGGTCATCGTCGCGTTCGCGCTGCAATACCTGACTGTTCTCGTCATTCTCACGATCAAAGGCATCTCGGCCGGAATCCTGCCGATTGCGCTGACCTCGCTGATCGACCTGGTGCTGCTGTCGCTGCGCCTGTTTACGTTCGCGATCTTTATTCACATTATTCTGAGCTGGATCGCCCCGGGCACCCACAATCCGGCAACCGCATTCATCGCCATGCTCGTTGAGCCCGTATTGCGACCATTCCGCAACCTGATTCCGTCGATCGGCGGACTGGATATCTCTCCCATCTTCGCGATCATCGGTCTACAGGCTATTGCCATCTTCGCCGCCACACTTCGGCCGTTTCCGATTTGAGCAAAGAATCTGGCCGCGCTGCCCGCCGGGATGGCAACGACTTGCTCCTGGCGATCAGAGTTCAGCCACGCGCAAGTCGCAACGAAATACTGGATGTCAGCAACGCGCAACTGCGAATCCGACCCACGGCAGCACCGACGGATGGCAGAGGCAACCAAGCCGTCATTCGCTTGCTCGCAGGCTATCTTGGCGTCCCACCGGCGAGTATCCGCCTGACCCACGGCGCAAGACATCGCAACAAGCGCCTTATCGTTGCGGGTCCCGTAGCCGCTCCAGCAGGGCTCGCTGTCGCAGCGCAAGCATCAAATGGTTTATAGTGGCTGCACGGGGATGGGGGCAAGAATCATGATTAGCAGAAAAATATTGATTGCTTTGTCATTGCTCGGACTCGTATCCGCGTGCGGCGGAGCGGGTGAGTCGACGGATGTGCCGGAGGCGCAGCCCGCCGGAGCGACGAGCGCAGACATCGGCGATCATGTGGTGCATTTCAGCGCCCAGTCCACCGATCAGTTGCCGCCAGAGGTGGCACGCGCCTATAACATCGTGCGCAGCAAGAATCGGGCGATGCTGAATGTTTCGGTGCTCCGCGAAGCCGACAATACCGCGGTTACCGCTAAAGTAACTGTGAAAACCGTCAATCTGACCGGCCAACTCAAGAATGTCACGATGCGGCAAATCAACGAGCAGGACGCGATCTATTACATCGGTGAAGTCGCCGTAGCAAATCGCGAAACCCTGATATTCGATATCAGCGTCACGCCAGAAGGCGTCGATAGGCCGTCGGATTTGCGTTTCAAACGCCAGTTTTTCACCGACTAGATCATCGTTGGCCAAGATCTGCGGAAAAACCCTGTAAAAAGACCGTTCCGGCGCTTACGTGCCCGCCCGACATATGCTATCGTCGCGCTGCTTTTGACGCGGGCGTTGCCCGTTTTTTTGGGCGCGGACGCTGTCCGCCTTTTGTTTTTTAGGAGTCAGTCTTTCATGGCAACGAACATCAACAAGCCACCCACCAAATCAGAAATTTACGCAAAGATCGTCGATGACACGGGTTTGACCCGGAAGGACGTCGCGGCAGTCTTCGAATCATTGAATGGCCAGATCAAAAAGAACCTCGGCGGCCGTAGCGGACCCGGCACTTTTACAATCCCGGGCCTGCTCAAGTTGCGGGTCGTCAAGAAGCCGGCAAGGGCGGCGCGCAAGGGCGTCAATCCGTTTACCGGTGAGGAAATGATGTTCAAAGCCAAGCCCGCCTCCAAGAGCGTCAAAGCGCTTGCGCTCAAAGGCCTGAAAGACATGGTCTGATTCGGCACGCCAAATCGAACAAAAAAGCCGGGGCCCGCCCCGGCTTTTTTGTTATCGACTCGCATCGACGAACGCCATCGTCGCGTCTCGCAAATCATTCAATCTGCCGTGAAAAAAATGTTCGGCGCCGGACAACACGACAAGTTCGGGCCCGGGTTCGAGACTGTTAAGCCAGGCAATTGTCTTATCGACATCGACCAGTTCATCCTGATCGCCCTGTATCACGAGCCACGGGCAACGCGGCTGGCCCTCCAGCTTGCCGGCGAAGCGATAAATTGCCGGCGCGACGCTTATCAACCCACTCACGTCAGTGGCCACTGCCGCGCGCACTGCGATTGCGGCACCGAATGAAAAACCGCCAAGCCATATCGGACCGTCAGGATTGCGCTCGCGCAGCCAACTTAGGGCGGCGAGCGCATCGTCGAGTTCGCCAATGCCTTCATCGTATCGGCCCTCGCTGCCCTCGGTGCCCCGAAAATTGAAGCGCAGCGTGACAAACCCGGAGCGTACGAACGAACGCGCGAGCGTGTGCGCGACCTTATTGTGCATCGTACCGCCGTGTTGCGGATGCGGGTGACAGACAACGGCGGCGCCTGTCGTAGCGCCATCGTCCGGGCTGTCGAGAATCGCTTGCAGCCGGCCAGCGGGGCCTTCTAGCCATAACTTCTGAGATTGCGTTACCCGGTTCACAGTTCGCAGGATTTGGGTTGGCTTAAGTAGATGTTATTGCTGTAAAATTTCAGCATGAGTGTGCATATCGGCCTGGCAACACATTATTGTGCATCCAATTGCCACCCGTTGCCCGTGGTTTTGTCCCGGGGCGACGGTGCCTGCGTCCGGGACGAATCGAGCAAGAAATACCTCGAGTTGCGGATGAACGCGGTCATCGACGAAATCGATCGACGTCGGCTGGCCACTTAGGAAACCGCCCGCATGCCGGAAATTACTGTCATACACATCGCAGCGCTGGTCATCGCATTGCTTATCGGGACGGTGCTCGGCTGGGTCGTGCGCGGCGGCAGGTCCACGAGCGAAAAATCGGCCATCAACGCCGGCTGGCAGGAGCAGCTGCAGGCGCAGCGCAGCGAACACGAGCGCCTGCTTGTACAGAACAAGAGCCTGATGGAGCAGAACAGCCAGTATCAGGCGTCAAGCAAGGACGCGAAGATGCGCGCCAGCGAATTGTCGGCTGCGCTCAAAGAGACATTCGAGCGGCGCGATGAGCTGCAGCGACAACTAAAGGATGTTCGCAGCAGTCTCGAGGCCGCGGTCGCCGAACGCGATCAACTGCAAGAAGAACTGCAGAGCCAGGCCTCGAACAAGGACAGCACGGCCGCCGCGTTAGAGGAAAAGAGCGCCAGGATCGACAAGCTCAATCAGGAGCTCGAGAACTGGCAGGAGCGGTTACCGCCCCTTATCGAGCGATTCCGGCAGCGCAATACCGAAGCCGAAGAACTTGAAGCCAAGCTCGCCGCGGCAGAGGAACGCATTGCTGCGCTTGAAGGCATGATGGGATCCGAGCATACGCGGGTGGAACCGGTCGATCAGGACGCGCTTGGAGACGCCATGGACGCGTCGAATGACCCGCTTGGCAACTCGTACGATGAGGAAGCTAAGGAGCCCGAAGCCGCGCGCGTTGCCGCGACCAACATCGGCATCGCCGGCGACAACCTCAAACTTATCAAAGGTGTCGGTCCCGCGATCGAAAAGACGCTGAACGAAATGGGCATTTTTCGTTTCAATCAAATCGCGGAGATGAGTGAGTACGATATCGACCGCGTCGCCCGCCGGTTGAAAGGCTTTCACAGCCGCATCTATCGCGAAGACTGGATCGGTCAGGCAAGGGACCTGCAGGACCAAAAGGCCAGCGGTCAAGAATAAACGTGCATCGGCGCAGGATTCAGGCTCCAGTCGTGCTTGTCGTGCTCGCATGCGGCATGCTGTTTTCAGCCACAATTGATCATGGCATCGCGGATCAGGGCG
>JAOTUB010000043.1 GCA_029864095.1 Gammaproteobacteria bacterium
TAACGCGCTCGAAATTCAATGGCAACCGGCATATTTTCCAGAACCTCGGCGACGGAACCTTCTACCACTCGGGTTCGATGGCAATACGCCAGGCTGTCGCTGCGGGCACGAACATCACTTTCAAGATTCTGTTTAACGATGCCGTCGCCATGACGGGCGGACAACCCGTCGATGGTCCGATCTCCGTGCCGTCAGTTGCGCACTCGGTTCGCGCCGAGGGTATCGATCGAATCGCATTGCTTTCCGATGAGCCGGAGCAGTTCGACCCGCGGGACTTTCCGCGAGGCACGACGATCAGTCACCGGCGAGATCTCGATCCGGTACAGCGCGAACTTCGCGAAATCCCTGGCGTGACCGTGCTGATTTATGCGCAAACCTGTGCGACGGAAAAGCGCCGGCGACGCAAACGAGGGTTACTCGAAGACCCGAAGAAGTTCGTCGTTATCAACGACCTGGTTTGCGAGGGCTGCGGCGACTGCTCAACGGAGTCGAACTGCCTGTCCGTGGTGCCGAAAGAAACGGTATTCGGCCGCAAACGGCAGATAGATCAGAACAATTGCAACAAGGACTTCTCCTGCATCAATGGATTCTGCCCGAGCTTCGTGACAATCGAAGGCGGCGAACGCAAGCGGCGCGAGGGCCTGAGCGTCAACGAGCCGGTGCAAAGCCTGGCCGAGTCACTGCCGGCGCCCGACTGGCGGGCGATAAACGGCTGCTACGACCTTTTGGTCACTGGCGTGGGCGGAACGGGGGTCGTCACGGTTGGGCAACTCATAACGATGGCGGCACACCTCGAAGGAAAAGGCGCAAGCGTGCTCGATTTCATGGGCTTCGCGCAAAAGTTCGGCGCTGTCCTGAGTTATATCCGACTGGCGGACGCGCCTGGCAACATCAACCAGGTACGAATCGAGCCCGCGCGAGCCGACGCCCTGATCGGCTGCGATCTGGTCGTAAGTTCGTCACCCAAAGCATCGCAGACCTACAGGCCTGGACACACGCGTGCTTTGATCAATACTGCCGAAATGGCCACGGGTGACTTCGTCAGGTTCCGTGACGCGAACCTGCGCGGCAACGATCGTGTTGCGGCAATTCGGCGGGTGATCGGCGCCGCTAATGTCTTTACGCTCGACGCCAACGCCGCAGCCGAGACGATTCTGGGCAACACGATCTACGCCAACGTGTTGTTGCTTGGCTGCGCGTGGCAACAGGGCCTCGTCCCGATATCCCTCGACGCGCTGATGCGGGCGATCGAACTCAACGCGATCGAAGTCGACAACAACAAACAAGCGTTCACCTGGGGACGTATTGCTGCAGTCGATCCAAAGCGGATTGCCGGCATGATCGGCGACGACGCAACACAGGATGACACACTGCATGATCTCATCGCACGCCGTGCCGAGTTCCTTGTCGGATATCAGAATCAGGCGCTGGCTGACCGCTATGTCGAACTCGTTAAACGCGTGCGCGACACCGAGGGAAGCAATGATGATCTTGCGCGAGCAGTCGCAAAAAGTTACTTCAAATTGCTTAGTTATAAGGATGAGTACGAGGTCGCGAGGCTGCACACGCGGACAGAATTCCTCGAATCCGTTCGCAGGGATTTTGGCAACAAGGCGAAAATCCGTTTTCACCTCGCGCCGCCGATTCTCAACCGAGAGAAAGATGCACGTGGCCGGCCACGGAAGAAAGAATTTGGCGCGTGGATAGTACCGGCATTTCGACTACTCGCTGGCATGCGTCGCTTTCGCGGAACCTGGCTCGACGTGTTCGGCATGACGGCCGAGCGCCGCATGGAGCGCGCACTCATTACTGAGTTCGAGGCGCTGCTCGAAAAAGCGTTGCCGCAGCTGAATTCACAGAACGTCGGTCGGCTGCGAGAAAATGTGGCGCGCTACATGGATATCCGGGGCTATGGTCCGGTCAAGGAGCAGGCCGTGCGTGATGTTCGCGAGCAGATAACCCATGTGTGATTACATTGGGCTGAAATCCCGCACGCCGCCAAGTTGGCAGGCTTGTGTGGCCCACAGCGAAACTGGCCGAAACGCCTGACGTCGACTAACATCACCGGATAGTTGCGTTGAGCCTGCCATGGCAGCAGGCACAACGGTGCGATGTGATGCCCAGACCCATAACAATTGCGATCGTTTTTTCCGGTGCCATTCACCTGGCGCTCTTTGTGATCGTGGACTGGTTACTGAACAGTACGGCCCTGCCATCGATAAGCAGCGCTGTGCTGCTCGTGACCATCGAAGCACCACAGACAGCTGGCGCTACCGCTGACGAGAGTCGTGCGGTTCCGGCGGCTGAGGGTGAAATCGCGAGCCCCGCGAGTCATCGCCGCGCAAGTCTTGCCTCGGACAGGACGTCGGAGATCGTGCAGGCGACAGAAATGATGGTCGCGGCTGAAATCCGCCCGCGCGAGCTGCAAACAGCAACTGAGGCGACCAGTTTCGTGAATCCGGTTGCGATTGACCGCGAGGATTCCGCCGTCGAGACCAACATTGCCTCTCTTGGGGACGACCCGGAGGCCGCAGCTGCTGACGTCATCACCACGATTTCGCCGGGTGAGCCGAATTTGGTCGTCGGTCCGCCGGAGGCAAACCGGCCGGTTCCTGCGCAAGCCGCACTATCGCCGGTACAAAAGAAGATGCTTGATCGCAAGCTCAAAGAGTGGACTGAAAATCTTCGCAGCATGCCGGATGTGGCTTCCGGGCTGACGTGGAAGCACAAAGGACAGGAGTACTTGGCGAGATTTACGCATTTGCCGGCTGCGGACAACATGGGGATCGAGCGCGTAATTGTCGAGATCAGCACGGAGGAACATGGCAAGCGGCTTGCGTCAAAGGTGCATTTAAAGCGGCTGGCTTTTTCCAACTACGCACAGTTCGTGAATAGATGGGATCCCGATGTCGAGATACACAATGACGAACTGGACGGCCGCTTCCACTCCAATACAGCGATCAACCTGGCGTACGACCGACAGGTGCAGCCACTATTTCACGGCAAGGTGACCACGACATCCCGCAGTATCAATGTCACGAACAGCCGATGGCTAACAAGACGTGATGACATTTTTGTCGGTGGATTGCAGACCGGCGTGAGGTCGATTCGGTTACCGAAGCAATTTCTGCCGTTCCCGGCCGAATCGGAGATCGTTGATGATCAGGTCCAACTATTTCGCGAGGACACGCGGATTACGTTCGTTGCCGATGGCAGCTACGTATGGCAGCCAGCCGATTCCAGGTCTCCACCACAGGTGGTAATTATGTCTGGGAATACGATGTACCTCATCGCTGACAGGAAAGTCCATTTGTACGTCAAGGGTACGGTCAATGGCAAAGTGCTTATCTACTCGCCCGAGCGAATTGTCATCGAGGATGACCTGGTCTATGAACAGAATCCGGAGGAGATTCCGGATGCCGATGACTATCTCGGCCTGGTGTCCGACAAGTATGTGGACATTGCACAACCTGAAATCACAGGACCCGGTGACCTCTTGGTCAATGCGGCGATATACGCGAAACGCCGCTTCGCAGTGCGACGTTATCGCTTCAGGGAAAACGCATTGCTATACCTTTATGGAAGCTTGAGCGTCGGCTCACTTTCCGCAACCGAGCCACGGTATTACACGCGGATCCGGTTCGATCAGAGACTCGAGAAGTTGCGACCACCGGGATTTCCCATGACGGATCGCTATGAGGTCGAATCTTGGGACACGACCTGGAATGTCGAGACAATTGAGTAGCTGCCGGCAAGTGACAATCGACTACGAATTCGACAGCACGCCCGACGAGGGTCAGACAATGCCTGTCGCGGACGGCATGCACTGGCTGCGCATGCCGCTGCCGTTCGCGCTCGGTCACATTAACCTGTGGTTACTCGAGAACGATGACGGCTGGGCTATTGTGGATACCGGCATCAGCACCGACTCCAGCAAGCAGGTCTGGAACGATACGATCGCCAAGGTCATGCGCAGCAAGCCCGTTAATCATGTTGTCGTTACCCATCTGCACCCGGATCACGTGGGCTGCGCGGGCTGGTTGACCGATGAATTCGGCATCGATCTGTGGATGACCCGTGATGAATACCTGCTGTGCCGTGTTCTTGTGGCAGATACCGGACGCGCAGCGCCTGAGGAAGGCGTCAACTTTTATCACGCGGCCGGATTTCCGCCCGAGTCTTTGCAACGCTATCAAAAGATGTTCGGCATGTTCGGCAAGTACGTCGCGCCGCTGCCGGAAGCATACAAGCGACTACGGGACGGCGACGAACTGAAGTTCGCAGGCCACACATGGCAAGTGCTGGTTGGGCGCGGCCACTCGCCCGAGCATGCGTGTTTTTACGACGCCGACCGCAATCTTTTTGTCTCCGGCGATCAGCTGTTGCCTACCATTTCGTCCAACGTCAGCGTTTACCCGACAGAACCCAAGGCTAATCCGCTGCGCGACTGGCTCGAATCGCTGCAGATGTTGAAGGCCCGCCTGTCCGCAGATGTACTCGTGTTCCCGGCGCATGGCAAACCCTTTCGTGGCGCTCACCCGCGACTCGACGCAGTCATTCAGGAACATCTGGACGGCTTGAGCGCCCTTTACGATCTTTGCAAGGAACCGCAACGCGCACTGGATGTGTTCCCTGCCTTGTTCAAGGCGAGAATCTCGGACAGCAATCTGATCATGGCGACCGGCGAGTCGATCGCGCACCTGAACTATCTCATCAACGACGGCTCGCTCACGGCAGAATCTGACGACGACGGTGTGCTTTGGTACCGGGCCTGGTAGTTGCGCTTTGAGCAGCCTCTGCATTGACTCTATTAGTACAGACCCACCTTGTCCCCAATATGAATTGACAGGATCAGGAACACGGTCGCGAGCGCCATGATCTTGAGCATCAGCGGCCCGACGAATCTCAGCCAGGCTGTGTACGGTATCCGGCCCAGCGCGAGGGCACCCATGACCAATGCATTCGTCGGTACGATCATATTCGTGAACCCGTCCCCAAACTGAAATGCGAGTACGGCCGTCTGCTGTGGTACGTCGGTCAACGTCGCCAGCGGCGACATGATCGGCATCGTGACGAAAGCCTGCCCGCTGCCCGACGGAATAAAGAAGTTGCACACCGATTGCACAATGAGCATGCCGAACGCCGATACGTCGGGGGGCATGCCCTCGAGCATGCCCGCAATCGAGTAGACGATCGTGTCGATAATCTGCCCGTCCTGGAGAACGATCGCGATCGTGCGGGCAAAGCCGACGATCAGTGCCGGCCCTGTCATTAGCGCCGCACCCTCGAGGAATGTCCGGCTCGTTTCTCCGGCAGGCATGCGCACAATCAGGGCGGTCAACAAACCAATTCCGAGAAACACAGCGTTCAGCTCGGTAATATACCAATGGTGATTAGCCGCACCGTACACGAAGCCCGCAAGCGCGAGCATGAAAACGACGAGTACAGTAATCCGCGCACCACTAAAATGGATGTCTTCGGGTGCCTCGAAGCCATTGCTGAAATCGACGTCGGCGACAAGACTGGCCGACGGGTCGCGCTGCACCTTGCGCGCGTACCGGTACACGTGGTGAAAGGCGAGCGACAGGAATGCCGCCATCATCACGAGCCGGAAACCTGAACCGGAAGTCAACGGCACTCCGGCGATGTTTTGCGCGATTAATACGCCGAATGGATTGATTCCCGCGCAGCCCCAGCCAATGCCGTATGGGATCCAGACCATGCCCATGGCAACGACGGCGTCCATGCGCATCGCAAGCGACATCGTGACGATGATTGGCACAAGCGGCACGTACTCCTCGCCCATGCCGATCGTGAACGCACCCAGGCTGAACATGACGAGGCAACCAGCGATCAGAATCCAGGGGCTGTGCCCAAGTCGCGCGACTGCGTGATGCAGAGCCGCATCAATCGCTCCGCTCTTGCGCAATACGGCGATGACGCCACCAACAATAAAGATAAGAAAAATAATGTCCTGAGCATCTTCCATGCCCTTGGTAATTGCGAACATGAAATGCCACGGCGACAGCGAGACCTCCTGTTCGCCGGCGATTGGCGCATAGGTACCTGCAACCACCATCATGCGATCCGGATTGTCGGGGTACGGTTCGCGCTCAAACTCCCCGTGGGAAATCACATAGGACAGCAGTTGCGCAACAACGATGAACGAAAAAATAAGGACCAGGGAATCGATATCCCAGCTGCGCTTGCTCATGCATGACTCCGCTTTTCAGGCAGCCGTTAGTGTACGCATTTGAAAATGCAAATGCTCACGTGTTCGCGGACAGCAAATCGGCTCCGTGAAAAGCTTGACACAAAGGAAGACCGGCAGCGCTTTGCGCTGCCGGTCATGTTTTGCTCAAGTGTCCCTAGACGCGGTTGTTGATGCGTTTGCCGCGGCGGTCGTGACGCCGGTCGATCTTATGACCGCGCTTGTCCATGCGACGATCGATACGATCGCCCTTGCGATCGAGTCGCCGGTCAATCTGGTCACCTTTGCGGTCCAGACGATCCGAAAGGCGATCCCTGCCGGCTGCGTCGGCACGATCCGACTTACGATCAAGGCGCCGATCGATGCGGTCACCCTTCCGGTCCAGCCGAAGATCAATGCGATCGCCCTTGTTATCGAGACGATTTTCGATGCGATCGCCGCGATTATCGAGCCGGTCCTCGATGCGGTCGCCCGTGTCCGCGAATGCGGCGCCACCAACAACCAGCAGAACCACGGTAACCACTAATGTCTTTCTGATATCCATAAGAATTCTCCGTTGTATCCATACGTAGTGTCTTCAATACGTACAACGCCGCCCGGGTGCGCTCGTTGACAAGGGCGCACGGCGAGTCACGGATTATTGTCAAATACGGTGGGAATCAGCCATGCAGCAACATGACCGGAATCGTCGCCTTGCGGATCAGGAACTCAGTCGTGCCGCCGAATACTTTCTCCCGCCAACGACTTCGGCTGTAGGCGCCGCCAAGCAGAACATCAGCCCGCTTTTCCTTGCATGCCGCCATCAACTCGGCCTCGACATTGCGGCCCCGAGTGCTCACTTTCGTCGTCTTGACACCCCACTGCGTAAGGTACGCGGCGAGATGATTCGACTGCGGTCCGGCCCTGTCCTCTGGACCGCAGCTGACAATCGTCACTTCATTTGCTTGTTGCAGAATCGGAATCGCTGCAGTGACACAGCGGGCAGCGTCCGAACTTTGGTTCCATGCGATACACACATGTTTGCCGACGATCTTGCGCGCCGAGCTCGGAACGATCAGCACAGGTCGTGTCGACTCAATGAGTGCCGCAAGCATGAACAAATCGGCCACCGTGCCGGCACGCATTGGCCGCGATACGACAACAAGATCGGCGACCGGCCCGACGATACCCATCAGCTTGTCGGGTGAGCCGACGCGCTCCGCCCACAGCGCACTCGGTTCCTGACGTGCACGTCGCGAGACCTTGTAGCCGTGCTGTTCAGCAATGGCTTGATAGAGAGCTTTTGCGGCAGCCGGTGCCCTCTTGGTATCGCGCCTTCTCCACGCCGCGTCAGCGAACGCCGTACCGAGCGTTCGATTGGAATATCGGTGCGGGCGCACGTGACAGCCACTGACACTTGCGCCAAGCCGCTCGCCCAGGTTGAACGCCGTTTGCAGCGCTATCGCACACTCAGGCCGATCAGCCACCGGTACCAGGATCACGCGCATTGACATACTCCCGAATTACCTGGTTCGAGAATATCGCCTTCGCATCAAAACGAGAAGTTATTTCGACCAGCGTGAGCGTAGGTACTTGCCACGCGCCGTGAGAGGCGTCAGGTTCGTGCGCGATCGATATCGACGACGCTCGAAGCGAGCTTGAGGCTCTGAGTATCTTCGTGACCGTCACACCAGCGACGAAACTGATCTGCCGGCATGGGTTTGGCGACGAAATAGCCTTGCACGAGATCGCAGCCCAGCTTGCGAACGATCGCGTACTGCTGGTCGGACTCGACGCCTTCGGCCACGATATCGAGGCCCATTACCTTGCCAAGCGCAATGATTGCCTGCACGACTCGCGTATTGGACTCCGAGTCGACGAGCTTGCCAACGAACGAGCGGTCGATCTTCAGCGTCGTCACCGGCAATTCCGCGAGATAACTCAAAGAAGAATAGCCGGTGCCAAAGTCATCGATATGGATGCCGACTCCAAATGCAGACAGGTCATTGAGAATCGGGCGCGCAGTTGTCAGATCCTCAAGCAAGGCGGTTTCGGTCAGCTCGAGGTTGATCAGTTTGCGGTCCACTTTGCTGCTCATCAGTATTCGTTTGACCAGACCGATGAGATCAGCATTGCGCAACTGATGCGCAGACAGGTTCACGCTAACTGGAATCTTCCAGTCGTGCTGCACACGCCACTCTGCGATGTCACTGCAGACATCGGCGAGCACAGTTTCGAATACCAGGTCCGAAATGCCCATCTGTTCACTAAGCGGAATGAAATCGCACGGCGGCACGACAGTTCCGTCTGCCCTGATCCAACGCGCGAGCGCTTCGATGCCCGCAATCTTGCCGGTTTCGACGCTTTGTTGCGGCTGATAAAAAGCCTTGATTTGCCCGTTGTCGATGGCGCTGCGAAACTCTGCCTCCATGGCGAACTTGTGTCGGGCGCGATAGCGCATCTCACTGTGATAGTAAGTGACGGCATGGTCAAGGCTGCGCATCGAACGATGTAACGCCGCTTCGGCAGAGCGGAAGATTAATTTCGCGTCCCGTCCATGTACCGGGTGCCACGCCACACCTATACTCGCTTTAAGAAATATGTCGCGACCATCGATCAGGAACGGTTCTTCAACGATGTCTTGGACGTTTTCAGCAAGATCTCGAATCGCAATGTCGTTTTCGACGCCCCGCATCAATACTGCGAATTCATCGGCCCCGAAGCGACCGATGACTGCCCGTGAGGGTTTTCGTTCCTCGCACAGCGTGCGACTCAGGCGATTACCGATCGATCGCAGCAGTTCGGTGCCGGCGTCATAACCCATCGTCTCATTAATAAAGCTGAAGCGATCGATATCGAGAAGTACAACCACGGAGTCGCCGGGGGCATCCTCCGCTTTGTCAATCATTGCCTGCAGCTCATTGAGCAACATCAGGTGGTTCGGTAAACGCGTTACGGGATCAAAATAGGCCAGCTTCTGCAATGCGGCGGTGCGTTCCTCGACGCGCTGCTCGAGCTCCTCGTTGACGCGCCGCAACGTCATGTCAGCATGCCATTTACCGCACAACGCAGCCGCAAGCTGACGACATTCAGCGGCGTGAAAGGGCTTTTTGAAAAAGAAGATCTTGTCGGCGGGTGGAACTTCCGTGTCGAGCTTGTCGAACTCGGCGCTCATCGAGCCGGTTACAATTACAATGTTGACATCGGGATCGAGGGCCCGGATACGCTTCGCCGCTTCGATGCCGTCAATTCCTGGCGGCATCCGAATGTCGAGAAAAACGATGGCATACGGGTCCCTAGCCCGTATTGCCTCATGGATAGCCTCGACGGCCGGCTCGCCCTGGTCACGCGTGTCCACGCTGAAGCGAGCGGCGCCGCTCTCGTCGGTTTCCTCGCCAAACAGGACTTTTTCGAGCTCTGTCAATGTCGTCGCGGCACTGTCAGGTTCGTAGCCCTCACCCAGACAACGCAGATACTCGGCAATGAGCATCGCATCGTCGTCAACAACGAGAATTCGGTTTTTCGCGATGTCGTGAGTATCCGTCATGGCGAACCGCTCACTGAGGCCTCACCATCGACGCGACGTCCTGCGCGAGCTGAGTGAACGACAACGGCTTGTTGAAGTAGTGCAGTTTCATTGGCGGCGGCACGCGGCGTCGCAATTCCTCCAGCGGCACGTCCGAGAAACCTGTCACGAACACGATTGGGACATCGGGATCAAGCTCGCGAATCTTGCTGCCGGCCTCGACGCCATCAATGCCCGGCGGCATCCGGACGTCGAGAATGACAACATCGAAAGGCTCACCTCCGTCAGCCGCTTGCTTGGCCAGTGAAATCGCATCATTTCCCTGGCTACAGGCAACAACGTCGAAATGGGGCTCCTTTTCGATTTCGGCGTCGGGATCGAACAACTCGGCTTCAAGCGCATCGAGAACCTGCATTTCACGCGTTGATTCCGGCTCGGAAAACGCCTCAAGATAGGCTTCGAGGATATTTTCGTCATCATCCGCAATCAGGACGCGAATATGCTCGTGCTCGTCGTCGCTGGTCATCGTCAACCTCCCTGCGCCGCTGGCAACAACACGTGAAATTCGGCTCCCTGACCCGCGCCGAGGCTCTCGGCGGAGATTCTGCCGCCCATGCCGGCGACCGCGTTGGCGCACCAGTGCAGGCCTAACCCGGTCGCACTGCCCTTCGACTTGGACGAGTATCCTCGTTGGAAAAGGCACCGACCCATGTCTTCGTCAAAGCCCGTTCCGTTGTCACGAACGGTCAGGCGCACCATGGGCTTGTCGTCCACAACCGTATCGAGTGCCGACAAGGCGATGTGTCCTTTCAGCTTCTTATCCCGTTCGATGGATTCGTAAGCGTTGAGAATCAGGTTGCCAAGGACCTGTAGCAGCCCGATGCGGTGCGCGCGCACCCGGTACCGTATCAAATTCTGATCGACTTCGACTTCAATATTTTTTCGCGCCTTTTTCGGAATGACGTGTGCGGCTTCGCCAACGACTTCGTCGACGACAATATTTTCTTCAACGGGCACCACGTTTGCGAACTTCTCCTGGTCAGCGAGAATGGCTTCAACCTGGCGAGCCTGCGAGCGGACGACATTCATGTCTTCGCCAGCCTCTTTATTGACCGATTTTATGCGAGCGAATGATGCATCGATGTACTCGATGAACTTTCCGGCGCGTTCCGCCGGGCAATCCGGATTCGACAGTTGCCTGGTTGCTTCGTCAACACGAAGTTCATCGGCAATCTTGAAGGATTTCGCGAGTCGGTCGAGACCGTTTATCATCGGTGTCATTGCGTTACGAATGTTATGCAGTACCTCGGCCGCCGTGTCCGCTTTGCCGGCCTTGAATGATTGATACAGCAATGCTTTTCGAGCTTCGTGAACCTCCGAAGTGAGATCCCCGAATTCCTCGGCAAGCGCTCCGATCTCGTCGCCACTGTTGAGCGTGAGCCGGTGCGACAAGTCCCCGCTTTTGCGAATTGTCTTGATGTGCCGCACCAGCTTTTCGATCGGCGTGAGTATCGATCCGCGCAGCAAATACCAGATGGCTATCGTGACGCAGACGCCCGTCACGACAAGAAACAGCATCGCCACATTTACGGTCTGCTCACCCAGTACTGAGATTCGTCGCGGTGTATCGGCATGGAGCACCAACAGGGGCTCGCCGAAGATGTCCGGCAGCACCATGAATCCGGAGACTATCGAGCCCGTCGTCTCGAGATGTATGCCTGCGTCCGCGATCGCACGCAGGTCGATATTGTGATTGGCTGCGAATCTCTCGAGCAAACGCCAGTGCAGATCGACTTCGGTCCGCTGCGCGAGACGGGCCATGTGCGCCTCGTTCATGAACTGTCCCATGACCAGCGCACCAGCGATCGGCCCGGAATCGTCGGAGTGTAAAATGGGCCGCGAGCTGATCAGCATCGGTCCGAGCGCCGTGCCGACTATTCCCACGGTTTGACTTTCTAACCGATCGTGTGCCGTCAGGACGCCGGATGCCGGATCGTCCGGCGCGAAGATACCGAGTTCCTCGATCGGGTGCTCCTCGTCGTCGATGCGCAACTGACCCCACAAGAGTTCGCGCTCCAAAGCATAAACCGCCATAACATCGAGACCGAGGTTTGTCAGCGTCGGTCGATCGAGATTCCCTTTCTTGAAGCCCGGGTTAATGCCACGCACGTAGTCATGAATGTCGTCCCAGAAAGCCCAATCTGCGGTAACAGCCTCAAGGTTTTGGATGTCGCTCTGAATCGCTCGTTCGGCGCGGATCAGATTGGTCTGCGCCATCGATACGTCGAGATCGTCAAAGGCCGGGGAGATCACGCCGGTCAAAATCGTGTAACTCAGTGCCGAGAAGGTTGCAAAGACCAGCAACAGCGTCAGAAACACTTTGCGTTGCAGCGGCATATTTTCGAGAGTCTTTGACATAATCTAATTCACACCGGACATAAAGCCCGACTGAACGCCCGAGTCTACGTTTCGCACTAATTTGATGGCGTGACGCAGTCCACCGAACCGCCAAGCGCGGGCGGGGCGCGGGGCCGCTACTCGGCTAGCTCGTAGGCCAGCAAGACGTTGCCTGGCATCTGACCGAACATGCCGTAACCCGAATAGACGAATAGTCGCCGCCCATCCACGACGACGCCGGAGAGATCGATCGCACCACCGTGACCTTCGATACCGTTGCTTGCCTCGTAGCCACGCTTTGTATCGATTATGCGCAACAATTTGCCGGACGCGGCATCGAGGATACGCAATTTGCCGTCGAGTGCGCCCGCGTAGACCAGGCCGTTGGCGTACAGCGGCGCCGCCGAGTGGCCGTAGTAGTAGGAGCATGCGGGCCAGGGATCCGCAGCGCCGGCATTGAGCATTTCGACGAGACCCACGCGCGGCGCATTCGCGGCATCGAAATCGCAGTCACGCTGCACAGGCAATGACCACAGGACGCCACCATCTGCAAGCCGCAACGCATGCACCCCGGGCCGCGGCACGTAACCTACGCGCTGCCGCGGCGGGTCGGCGATCGTCACCCAGACCGTTTCCCCGGCTGTCGCAACGCCCCAATGGATGCCGCCGTTCGACGTACCCATACTCAGTCGCTGCCGCCAAAGGATCGCACCTTTGTTATCGGGGTCGAGCGCATAGACATGTCCCGATTTTTGTCCGGCAACGATCAGGTCTTTGCCGCTCGCGTCCTGCGTCAGCGCGATCGCCCCGCCGAAGTCGAAATCCGGCCCGGACTTTTCCGGGCAGTTGGCCCCGCCGAGATGGCACGCAACGTTCCAGACGTCGCCTGCCAGTGCCTGAAATACCCACACCTGCTTGCCGGTTTCGATATCCAGGGCAATGACCGCGTCGCTGTTATCCGTCGCGGGCGGCGACATATTCTGAGCAGTTCCTACATATAAGACGCCTCGCTCCACGTCGACGGCTGGCGTCGTCCAGACCGAGGCACCCGACGGTCCCCAAACATCGGTTCCAGCCCTCGTTTCGCCAACGGTTTTTGCCTGTGCCGTAGTGTGGTAATCCCAGATGATCTCGCCGTTTGTGGCATTGATCGCTGCAACCCCGCCGTGAGATCTGCAACAGGGATAGCTGTCGACTCCGGCGAGTGCCGATTCAAATGACGACACCGGAACGAAAAGCCGGTCTTCATGAAACGCGAGTGAGCCACTAACGATGGAAACTGGAAACCACCGCAATGATGTTCTCCAACGCAACAGCCCGCGATCCGCGGTAACTGCATAAACCGTGCCCAGATCGTCGGCAAAGAACAGCGTCGCCTTGCCGTCGCTTGTCGTATCCAGATTCAGCGATGAACGTATCGAACTGTCTGCGGCAAACCGCCAGTGTATGCAACCGCTGTCCTGATCGATCGCAAGCACGTTACCGTTGGCCGTACCCATGAACAGGACGCCGTCTGCGGCAACCGGCTGTGACCGCATTTCAGTTGCACCAGGTATCGCAAGCGACCATTGCAGCGCGAGTTTGTTGACTGTCGCCGGCGAAATATCGACGCCGGTCTCGATTGAGCGGCGATTGCCAGAGCCGAATCCCCAATTATCTTCTGGCCCCGAACTCACCGCCACGACTTTGCCTGTCGAGCAAGACTGCTCATCTATCCACTTATCACGCGTGTCCGCGCGGCGGCTGCTCAGATATTTCGAGATTGCATAGCGGTCGTCGGCACTCAGATGCGCAGCTTGCTGCATCATGACGCCAAACTCGAGTGAGCGGGCCAGTCGCGTGAAGGGCATCTGCTGCAGCGTCGCGAGCCGCGGCGCCTTAATGTCGGGCAGGGAGTGGCACGCATCGCAATGCTGCTGATACAAAACCCTGCCGTGCGCCGAGACCGGGTCCGCCGGAATTCCGGGATCGATGTGAATTAACGTCGGTCGCGCATCCTCGATCATCCAGCTCGGAAAATGCGAGTTGCTCGTGTAGACACTGCCGTCCCCGGCGATCTCGACGTCACGCGTGAAAGTCCGCTGGCGCGACATCGGGTACACGTGCCAGGTTTCGCTCTCGATATGGAACGACATGATCGTGTCGGACTGGTTGCCGTTGACCCACACTACGCCGCGCTTGCGATCCACGTTGAGCGCATACGGCGTCTCGCTCGTGACTGGCAGATCGTAAAGTCTGAATTCTTCGACAACGGGGTCATACATCGCGAGCTTGCCGTCTGCGAACGCCACGATCCAGACATTGCCCTGGGCATCGATGCGCAGGCGTCGCGGCCCGTTGAACGGCGTTTCGATCATGCTGACATCGCCGCTGTCCGGTTCTATTCTTGCGATATCGTTCGCATACAGGCGTGCGACCCAGACAGCGCCATCGACGGGCGAGATGTCTATGCCATACGGCATCGGAAAGCCGCTGGTCTGCCAGTCGAAATCGGGGCGGCGGCTGACGTAACCGTGGCCCAGCCGAAACTTGATGATCTTGAGCGCCGCCCACTCTCTTATCCCGCGCGCCGGCAGGTCGTAGTAGGTGAACGTTTCGGATTTGCGATCAAACATCGCGACCTGCGACGACAGCGCCAGCGTAAACCAGACGCGATCCTTATCATCAGTGCGAATCGTGTGTGGATAGAAACCATCATCCATTTTGTAGCGAAAAAATTCGCCGCTATCGGGGTCGAACTCGACCAGTTCGCGCTGCATCGATGGCGTCAGGAATATGTGCCCGTCTCGCGGTGAGATCGCGAACGAATGCACTCCCATGTAATTGTCGGTTTTGGGATAGGTGCCCATGCGTGCGCCGAGGATGCCGCCGCGTTCTGCGCCGTCATCATGCGGAACCTTGAACACCTCGTACTCACCCGTTGCGGGGTCGAATGCGTAGATCCGGTCCATAAGATTGTCGCCGACGTAGACCTTGCCGTTCGGATGCAAAATAAAATCATGCATCTGCGAGAATTCATCACCGATCGGCCATTCCGTGATCGTCGCGGCCGACAGGTGCGGGTCCCATGCTTCGAAATCCGGCAGTTCGGCGTAGCGCCGGTTCAAGTCCGCGTACGCCGTAACGAGACCCGCGGCAGCTGCCTCGTTGAAATCCTCGCTGGCCATCGCGCCATACATGGCCATTCGGTCGAGGATCCCGACCCACTGTTCTTCCGTTCGCGCGAGTCGCATGAAGACCGAACCCTGCTGGTGGCAAAAACCACAATGCAGCAGGAAATGCTCCCGCGCCTGACGCGGCGACTCCGCCCAAGAAAAGTCGAGCTGCGACAGCCACAGATTGGACGGTTTGCTTGCGGCGATTTCTTCTTTGGATGAAAGCGCTCCGAGAGTGACAGCGAGCGATGGTTCATCGGCAGTTGCCTTGATGAGAGCATCAGCAAAGCCCTGTTTGCGGACCCGATAGCTGCGTTCCCCGGAAATATCGAGGTCACTGAAACTGACAACGCCATCGCGATCGGTGAAGCGCGTGTGCTGCGGGGCCACGTTGTTGATGACACCGGGCTGCGGATAACCGTTGTCTGAGGTATCGACAACGTCAGCACCTGAGATCATTCGCGTAACCATCGCGGTGGCCAGCGGTCTGCCGTCGACGTCCGTAACAACGACAGTCGCCGCGAATGACGTCGCGCACGCGAGCCAAGCGCTGGCCAGCGAAATCAGGAGGGTTCGCATGCCACGATCATAGCGCGGCTGACGACTGTTCTGTAGGTGTCCGTCCAGTGCATAATGGTCTCGTGAAGCTGACGGGGATGTCTCATGGCTGGCGAAACACAGAACGAGATTAGTCGTGACGAAATGCCGTTCGTCGCGCCGTGCCGCCAACTGTCGGTCTGGGCCCCGTTTCGCTGGGTACGTCTCGGCGTCTCGGACCTGCTGCAGGCGCCACAGCAGAGCCTGATCTACGGACTCGCGGTGGCGCTCATGATCGCGATTGTCAGTATGCTGGCCTGGCTCAAGGGCAGCCAGTGGATCATGTTTGCGATGCTCGGCGGATTCGTGTTCCTCGCACCGCTGACCTGCATCGGCCTTTACGCAATCAGCGCACAGATAGAGCGCGGCCAGCCACCGCTGATGGCGCGCAGCCTGCGCGCCGCATTCCAGCGCCATCTCGGCAACGAGATGATCTTCGCGATCATTCTTCTGGTCATCTTTCTGGTCTGGGCGCGTGCCGCTGTCATGGTGACGGTGTTTTTCCCGACCGACGGCGAGCAGACATTGCAGGACCTGCTGCCATATCTGGCCTTCGGCAGCCTGATCGGCTCCGTGTTCGCCGCCGTAACGTTCTGCGCCAGCGCTTTCTCGCTTCCCATGATCATGCATCGCGACGTCGACAGCATCACTGCGATTGTCACGTCGGTAAACGCGGTACTGCGCAACAAAGGAGCGATGGCGATCTGGCTCACCATTATCGTGGCAAGCTTATTGCTTGGTGTGATTACGGCGTTCGTGGGCCTGATCGTCATCATCCCGGTTATCGGTTATGCGGCCTGGCACGGCTATCTCGAAACGATCGACGCGGACGACTTTCCGCGTCACGAAGTTGGCATCACTTCGGTACCGCGGAGCAACTCGAGCGCACAGTAGCTCGCGCCGAGCAGACCCGGCTGCTCATGCAGAATCAGCTGGGTCGGTATGCGCTCCATCAACGAGCGATGCCGGCCCTTGTTTTCGAAGCCCGTGCGAAAGCGGCTGTTTTCCAACATGTCCGGATAGCGGCGAACGATGCCGCCGGCGATGAAGATACCGTCGTTGGCGCCGAGCGCCAGCGCGTAGTCGCCGGCAACCTGGCCGAGAATTTCAAAGAATATCTGCACCGATTCGGCGGCACGTGGATCGCCACCCTCGGTGGCTTTGGCGAAGATCTCGGCAGCTTTGAGCTGCGGCCGCTGCTCACCGTGTATGCGGCACATCGCCCAGTAGATGTTTTCGATGCCGGGCCCGGAGACGAATCGTTCCGACGAGACGCGATCGTAACGCTCTCGCAGCGCGGACAGCATCTCAATCTGCACATGCGATTCGGGTGCGAACCCGCCGTGGCTCGCCTCACCTGCAATCGGTAACAGCAGGTCGCCGTGCTTGCGCAGACCGACGGTACCGAGGCCCGTACCGGGGCCGAGGATACCGATCGTGTAGTACTTTGCGTCGAGCGCTTCGGGCTCGGGTAGGCCCAATGGCAGGCAGTCTTTCTCGCCTAGGAAGGGGATCGAGTACGCAATGGCCTCGAAGTCGTTGAGCAAGCGGACACGCGAGATCGAGAACTGCTCGGACAGTTCGGCGGCCGCGATGCGCCAGGGATTGTTGGTGAAACGCACCCGCTGTTCGACGATCGGCCCGGCAGCGGCAAGGCAGATCACGTCGGGCGATCTTGCCCCAACGTCTTTGAGGTATTGTTTTATCGCCTGATCGGCGGATGCGAAATCGGCGCACTGCAGCGTCGCGTCCTGCGAAAATCCCGGCGCTTCGGGATCAGCCAGCGCGAATCGCGCATTCGTGCCGCCGATGTCACCGATTAGCAGGGTCTTGGCCAGCATCGATCATCCTTACTTTGGAGGAGTGATGATGCTCTCACATGAAAAGCTGCGCCGCACGTGTCACTTTACGGCAAATATGCTCGCACCGGTTTCGGCGCTGCTGACCTGGGTTCTAAACGCCGTGAAAAGCTCGCGCCCCATGCCCGTGTGGTTACCGGTCAGATCGTGGCACTTCGCGTGGCGAGCCGCCGCGTCGTCCTCTCCTGAAACAGACAAGACGCCCGCATTTGAATCGATCGTGATCAGGTCATCATTTCGGATCTTGCCGATCGTGCCGTCAGCGACGGATTCAGGCGTGACCTGAATTGCAGCCAGCACCTTACCCGATGCGCCAGACATGCGGCCATCAGTCAGTAGCGCCACCTTGAAGCCGCGATTCTGCAGCACGCCGAGATACGGTGTCAGCTTGTGCAGCTCCGGCATGCCGTTGGCACGAGGTCCCTGGTTCGGTAAAACCGCAACGAAGTCCATCTCGAGTTCGCCGTTATTGAACGCTTCGATAAATGCTGCCTGGGAATCGAATACTCGTGCCGGCGCGGTAATCGCATAATGCTCCTCGGCGACGGCGGACACCTTGACGATTGCTCTGCCGACATTGCCATCGACAACGCGCAGACCGCCCTCGTTGTCGAACGGGTCGTCGACGGGACGCAATACCTCACTGTCGAGCGATTCGGTTCGCGATGCCTGCCACTTCAACTTGCTATTGTCGATGACAGGTTCCATGCAGAAGTTCCGCATACCGGGGCCGAGTATCGTCTGCACGTCTTCGTGCAACATGCCTGCGTCGAGAAGTTGTCCAATCATGTAGCCCAGTCCGCCGGCAGCATGGAAGTGATTCACGTCGGCGAGCCCGTTCGGATAAACGCGAGCAAGTAGCGGAACCGCTTTCGAGAGCTCGGCAAAGTCATTCCAGTCGATCAGGACGCCACCAGCGGCTGCGATTGCGACGAGGTGCAGCGTGTGATTCGTCGAACCGCCGCTCGCCAGCAGCCCAACCAGAGCGTTAACGATCGCTTTCTCGTCAACGATGTGTCCGATCGGCGTGTAGTTATCGCCAAGGTCAGTAATTCGTAGCACGGTCCTTACGGCCTCGGTCGTCAGGTGCGCGCGCAGTTCGGTTCCCGGGTTGACGAATGAACCTCCCGGCAGCTGCAGGCCCATGAATTCCATGAGCATCTGGTTGCTGTTTGCCGTGCCATAAAACGTACAGGTCCCGGCAGAGTGATACGATGCCGATTCGGCCGCGAGCAATTCGTCCCGGCCGACTCTTCCAGCGGCATACTCCTCGCGAATCCTCGCCTTCTCCTTGTTTGGCAGCCCCGACAGCATCGGGCCTGCGGGCACGAAGACGACCGGCAAATGGCCGAAGGACAGCGTGCCAATCAATAGTCCCGGTACGATCTTGTCGCAGATCCCGAGGCATAGCGCTGCATCGAACATGTTGTGCGACAACGCGATCGCGGTCGACATGGCGATTACGTCTCGACTGAACAGCGACAGATCCATCCCGTCCTGTCCCTGTGTGACGCCATCGCACATCGCCGGCACGCCGCCAGCAAACTGCGCCATTGCACCTTCGGCGGCCGCGGCCTGTTTGATGAGTTCCGGAAATCGATCGAACGGCTGGTGGGCGCTCAGCATATCGTTGTAGGCCGAAACGATGCCGATATTCGGCGTCACGGTTCCGGCAAGCGCGTCCTTTTCCGCCTGACCACACGCGGCAATGCCGTGCGCAAGATTGCTGCACGACAAGGTACTTCGTGACGGCCCTTCGTTCGCAGCCAGGCGCACGCGTGCCAGGTAATCGGCGCGCGTTTTCTGGCTGCGGTCCTGAATACGCCGCGTGACACGGTCGATAACCGGGTTAACTTTGGTGCCCATTACGGAGCCCAGAATACGCGCACGGGCGCGCGCTTTTGCAATAGCAGCTTCGAGACCGGCAAACCGCTGGTTTTTGACTTGGCGCTTTCATACACGCCGCGCTTGGCGTCGCCAAAGAACAGCAATACGACACGATCACTGCGTGATAATGCGGCAAGCGTCAGCGTGAGCCGCGGATGAGGGCTCGCGGTGGTCCGTGTCGGCAAACAGAAGTGCAGGCTGTCGACGTCGAGCCCTTCGTCGAGGTTTTCCGCATCGGGAAACAGCGAGGCAAAATGACCGTCCACGCCCATGCCGATCAGGGAACAGGCGAAGGGAAAGGGCAGCGTGCGGATTGACTCTTCGAACAACTCGCAGCGTTCTTCGAGGCTGAACTGATCGCTATACATCGGGTGCAGGCGCGCTTCGGCGGCATTGCCCTGTAATAACGTCTCGCGGACCAGCCTCTCGTTGCTGTCTTCGCTGTCAACCGCCACCCACCGCTCGTCACTGAGGAGCACGTGCACCTTCTGCCAGGCAACATCACTCGCCGACAATGTCTTGAGACACTGCACCGGCGACGTACCGCCGCTCACAACCAGCGATGCCTCGGGTTGTAGTTCGAGCCGCCGATTTACGGCATCGCCGATGTAGTTCGCGGCAGCAATTGATGCTTCTTCTCGCGTATCAAAAAAATGTTCCATGGGAACCTCGTCTTCTAAATCAAGTATCCGGATACCAGGCACGATTATCGCGATCGAGCAGCACCGATGAAGCCGTCGGGCCCCAGGACCCGGCGACGTAGGACTCCACTTTCTGTCGGGAATGCTCCCAGCCAGAAATGATGCCGTCGATCCACTGCCACGCGGCATCCACTTCGTCGCGTCGCATAAACAGCGCGGGGTTGCCGCGCAGTACTTCCATCAACAAGCGCTCATAGGAATCCGGATAGCGGATGCCAAATGTCTCTTCAAAACTCAGATCCAGCGATACGGGCCGCAGGTCGAACCCGCCCGGCCCGGGCTCTTTCGCCATCAGCGTCAGTTTTACGCCCTCATCAGGCTGCAACCGGATGGTCAGTCGGTTCGGCATCACCGCGAAATCCTGCTGGGGAAAGATCGAGTGCGGCACATCCTGAAACTCCACAACGATCTCCGAATGCTTGCCTTTCAGTCGCTTACCAGTGCGCAGATAGAAAGGCACGTTAGACCAGCGCCAGTTATCAATTTCAATTTTCAGGGCAACGAAGGTCTCGGTGCTGCTGTCGGCACCGCCGAGTTCCTCCAGGTAACCGGCAGCGGTCTCTCCTTTTATTGCCCCTGCCGCATATTGGCCACGCACCGTGTGGTCGCGCACGGCATCGGCATCGATGGGCCTGAGTGCCCGCAGTACTTTTATTTTTTCGTCGCGAACCGCGTCGTGGTGCAGGCTGGATGGCGCCTCCATCGCGGTCAGACAGACCAGCTGCAGCAAATGGTTCTGTACCATGTCGCGCAACGCGCCAACGCGATCGTAAAACTCGATGCGACCGCCAACGCCAAGTTCTTCGGCGACCGTTATTTGTACGTGATCGACAGTGCCGCGGCGCCACAGCGGTTCGAAAAGCGAATTCGCAAAGCGCAGCGCCAGCAGGTTCTGCACGGTCTCTTTGCCCAGGTAGTGATCGATACGGTAAATCTGATTCTCGGCAAAGCACTCGCCGACCTGATTGTTGATCTCCGACGCCGACTCGAGATCGCGGCCGAGTGGTTTCTCGAGCACGATGCGGCTGTTCGCCGTGATCAGTCGGTTCGTAGCGAGCCCTTTGGCGATCGGGCCGAACAGGCTCGGCGCGGTCGCGAGGTAAATCACGCGAATGCGCTCTTCTTTGCCTGCCAGAGTCTTTTTCAGGGACCCCCACTCATTGTGGCTCATTGCGTCAGCTTTGACGTACTTGATGCGCTCGCTGAACGAGCGCCAGAATTCCGCGTCAAAATCGTCGTCCGCGAGGTTCTTTTGCAGGGCCTCTTTGACCTCGGCGAGATAGGCTTTTTTGGACAGCGCGCCGCGACCCACCGCGATGATGCGGCTGTCGCCCGTGAACTGCCCGTCGCGATCGCGATGGTACAGCGCCGGCAACAGCTTGCGCATTGCGAGATCGCCGGTTCCGCCAAAGATTATGAGATCGAAAACATCGACCGGGAGCAGTTTCGCCATGAATCGCTTCCTGAAATTACTGAAATTTTACTACTATTTCACCGCAAATGCTCAATTTTCTGTAGCATTACTCCGGTTTTTTCTGTAATTTTACTACATGTTGGACTTGATTGAGAAACGTCTGAGCGATCTGAGCCGCGCCGAGCAGCGGGTCGCGCGGTGGGTGCTCAGGCACCCCAGGCAGGCCGCCAATTCGACGCTTGCCGCCGTCGCCCGCGAGTGCGGCACCAGCGAGCCAACCGTTATTCGATTTTGCCGCCACGTGGGCCTGGCGGGATTTCGCGAGCTGCCGATCCGCCTTACCGAGGCGATGAGCCGGCCGACGAGTTATGTGCACCGGGACGTCAGCCCGGACGACGCGATTCC
>JAOTUB010000183.1 GCA_029864095.1 Gammaproteobacteria bacterium
AATGAAAAACGGAATTGTACCTGCCTCAGGAAGGCTGGCGCGAAAGGCAACTCAGGTGGAGGACCTTGTCATATCGGCCTGGTTGAGCAGCTCATCGTCGTCGTCCTCTCCCGCTTCCTCGGGCCGGGATAGCGAGTAGTCGAGGACGCCGGTGGCGATCAAATCAGTCGAAGCTTGCGCCACTGAGAGCTCAGTTTCGACTTCACGAAGTTTCACCTCTGACTTGAGATTCTCGGTGGCGCGATCGGAAAGTTCGGCACGCAGTTCGCGCGTCTTGATCACCGATTCCTTCAGGTCCCGCGTTGTCTCGTCCATTTTTAGCTGTTGGTGAGAGATCACGTTATCCCGCTTTTCGATGTCCGCAGCTGCATCTTCAAGCTCTTTCTCGAGCGATTGCGCCTTGTCACGAACCTTTTCCAGATCCGTCTGCGCGACACGCAGTTCGGCTTCCAGCGATCGAATCCGATCATCACGTGGATCACGCTTTTTGGCTCGAGACCTTGAGCCGATTGCGCCGAAGATCGATGACAGCAACCAGCCAAGCAAGAATGCCCCTGCCGTATACAGAATCAGGTCCTGAGAGATATCGACAAACATCGCGTTAGATTATGCGCTTTTGAAATTCAGAAAAGGACGGAGTTCTCAATCCCGTAACGCTACTAACGGGTCGGCACTGACGCAGCTAGAACCACTGATACATAAATAGACATAAAACAACTATATAAACCAAGTACTTATCTCTATTTCTTAATAATAGAATCATGCGATTTTCGCGGCTTCTGCCGCTGGTCCAGTTACGCCACGATTGCACCAATAGCGAACCTGCTGCGCGTCGAGAAAAGCTTCCGCTCGCGCCCCTTCCAGCATTGCAAGAGTACTTAACATACCGGCCTGCGTGCACGTGTCGGCCGCAACCGTAATCGATCGCGGTGCGTCGGACACCGGCCACCCGGTTTTTGGGTCCAGGATATGACTGTAGCGGATTCCATTATTGACGAGATAGCGGCGCGCATCGCCACTCGTCGCCAATGCGCCGACCGCGAGATTAAGCAGTTTTTCGGCATTCGAACTTGACGCATCTACGGTTTCAACACCGACCTTCCAGGTTTCCTGGTTGCGCGGTGGTCTTATGGCGACGAGATCGCCACCGAAATTCAACAAACAGCTTGCACGGCTAGCCTGGCGTACCAGCATTGCCGCGCGATCCACGGCGTATTCCTTGCCGATGCCGCCGAAGTCGATCTGCATGCCAGGACGCATTTGCAGGACCGGTGCCTCCCACGTGACTTGGTCCCATCCAACGTCCCGCATTACCTTTTCGATCAATGCTGCCGAAGGGAAATTGCCACTACCGTCAAAGCGCCAGGCGCGCCTGAGAACACCCGACGTGATATCGAAGCGTCCTGCGCTGAGTTCGTAAAGAGTTACAGAAAAATCAATGAGTTGAGACGTCTCCGTGTCGACTTCGACGGCAGCCCCTGCGGCCTCGTTGATGCGGTCGACGATGTTCCCTTGCTGATAACGACTGAATTTGTCTTCGATACGCCACGCTTCAGCGGCCGCGAGTTCTGTAAGCCGTCTCGCTTCTTCCGCAGCATCTGTCTCACACAGGACTTCGCAGGGGCTGGCCATCGCCAGAAACTGTCCCCGCCAAAATCCATCACCGCTCTCGACGCTGATTTTGCGTTCAGGTCGATCCGTCGCCATCTGCGATCACATGCCGAATCGATAAGCAAACTGAAAGATGATCGCGTTGAGGTCCGGATAGCTATCACGATTCAGCTGATTACCGATTAGCTGGCTGGATGAGACATTACCGGATTGCTTATATAGTTCCAGACGTACGCTCACGTCATTGCCGCCGCCCGTCTTCCAGCCATACTTCATGCCTGCCGTGATGGCGTCAAAATCGCCAAGCCGATAGTCGGCAGACGCATACTCGGGCAGCGGATCACCATCGATCAGACTCGGCCGATAGAATTCGGCCGCGCTTTGCGTGTAGAAACGCAGGTGTGGCTCGAGGTACCGGGAATCCGACAGTGGCCAACGAAAGCGCAGCTCCAGGGTATGCGAGTCGATCTCCCAGTCGTCGGTCATATAGCGGTAGGAAGCGTCGAGAACCTTGCCGTCCATGTAGTACTTGGCCTGCGTGTAAAGGCTGTGCTTGCGGCGAGAATCCGGCCGCAGTTCGTAGTAATTCAGGTGCGACGGCCCATCGATACCCGGCATCTGCGTAATGGGCACAACATCGCCGGTCACGGCATCTACGGCGCTCAGTATTTTGTATGGATCAGACAGGTATCCGCTCGAATCACTGTACGAGTAGTTGACCTGCATGAGCAGATTCCTGGAAATGACTTGTGTCACGCCGAATACAAAATCCAAAATGTCTTTGCTCTCGGTCGGTCCTCTGTTGCCACCTTCATCATCGTCGTCATCATTATCGGCGTTGCGCATCGGCGTCAGCCCGATCGGTGTTCCACCCACGGGATCCAGATCGTCCATCGCGAACGCCAGCCCGGCCGAAAGCGTCGTATTTCGGTTATTGAAGTCTCGCGAGATCTTCGCGTTCAGCCCGAGATGGGTGTAGTCGAATTCCCCGGATGCGCTGAGCCCTAGGTTTATCGTGGACAACCGGCCGAGGGGCTGCTGCCAAGCGGCCGTCAGCGCCACACGCGAATCCCGAAACGTATCGTCAATCGGAAAATCGCCTGGCGCTGTCGTATACGTTCTTCTGCCAGATGGTTGGGTAAAGGTCTGCGGCACAGACTGTGGAAGCGCGCCGTTCGGTGTGGCGCCGGTCAGCGTATCGAACGTGAGTCCGAGCGTGAGAAAACGGTCGTCAGTAAACGTGCGGCGCGCCAGAACATTCAGGCTGAGATCCTGCACTCGGTCATTGTCCTCGCCGTAATACAGCAGCGCCGTGTTGAAATCCCAGCCAGGCTCCTCCTGCGCCTGCACAGGCTCGGGCGAACTGGTTCCGAGTAACGTGCAGGTGGCAGCCGCGAGAGCCCCTGTAATGGATCGCCTCTCACTCATCTTCATGTTACGCACCTCAGTTGCAGCCGCAGCCGCCGCCACCAAAACCGCGGCCACCGCTCGACGCTTCCTTGCTGAAATAAATATGATCGTCGGTGGTTGCCTCTATCGGATCTGTTGTCAGCTGCATTTCTTCCTTCGCTAGAATGTCGCGCTCCCACGGTTCGACCCCCATCGAACTGCAGCCGGAAATCGTGCCCAGCAGAATCAAACCTGCAGTCAACATGCCATGTCGCATGGAATTACTCCTGTTCACCCAGTGCTTCGACGATAGCCGCCTCATACTCGTCCTGTTTCTTGACCTTGAAGCCGAAGTGTCGTCTACGTATCTCACCATTGCGGCCGATCAGGTATGAACTTGGCATCGCGACGACTTCGAATTCACGGGCAAGATCTTTGCTCTCGTCATAAATGACACTAAACCGTGGTGGATATTGCGCAAGAAACACCTGGGCCAGATCACGTTCCTGATCCAGATTGACACCAACGATGACGAGTCCCTGGTCAGCGTATTTGTCGTGCATCGCGTTAAGCCAGGGGAAGGATCGACGGCACGGCGCGCACCAGGACGCCCAGAAATCGACCACCACGACCTTGCCTTTATAGTCAGCCAGGTCAATCGGAGACGCAGACATTGCCATCCCGCTGTGCAATAACAGGATAAGAGTCGATACAAGCGTAATCAGTCGGCGCATCAGTAGTTCGACCCAACATAGCGACAAGAATTTCATTTTACCGCCCTCCCCCAAGCACAGAGTTCCATCGGAAGCCTCGCATTTGCGGGTGGCTGGAAATATACGGGTTTTTCCTTAAGGGAAGCTTAACCGCAGAACCTGATCCGGAAAATCGGTGAACAAGCCGTCGACGCCGAGCTCTACGACGAAATAGCGCACGAGCTGCGCAAACGACTCGAAACCGGCGGGTATTTCGTCGGCTCTGAACGTATATGGGTGAACGAGCAATCCAGCCTCGTGAGCCTCAGTTACGAGGCCCGTAGCGACCGCGCCAGTCTCCGACAGCTGATAAAGCTGCAATAAATGCGGGCCTATGGCATCGACTGTTCGCGCAAGCTCTTTGATGCCTGCCACGGTTCGCAGCGCATCGAAGTCGGTTTCTGCCTCGAGCCAGCTATTCTCTCCGATCAGCTGCACGAGCCTGAATGGGCACTCGAGCTCCTGCTTCAGGCGCCGCAGTTCAGCGTCGTCGAAGCACTGCAGGAACACCGGATCGTCCCGCTCCGCGTAGCCGAACTCGGCCAGCTGTTCCAGCAGGCGAGGTGCAATATCAACGCCCTCCGCTTTGTGCCACGCGGGGCGCTTGATTTCGGGGTAAACTCCGACCCGCCTGCCCGTCTGCTCGTTGAGGCGCTGAATGCATGCAAGCTCCTCGCGCAGCGTACTGACGTGAAAATCACCGCTCTTGGCCGGGTAGCGATGCGGATAAACGGGACTACCGTCGGCATGCATGCGCTCCCAGACATGCAGCGCCCGCAGCTCCGCGAGGTCAAAATCACGCACGTAAAATCGCCCGTCACGCCGTTCCCTGCCAGGAAATCTGAGAGCGACGTCGGTGACGCGGTCGAGAAAAATGTCGTGCAGAACGACGAGTTCGTCGTCGCCACTCGCGACCACGTCCTGCTCGAGATAATCAGCGCCCATGTCATGGGCGAGCCGTTTCGCCGCGAGCGTATGCTCGGGCAAGTAGCCGGAAGCACCCCGGTGCGCAATAATCAGTGGTCGCATTTTCAGGTATTTTCTAGAAAACCATCATAAGTCACTGATTACTTTATTTCTCCATCGGCATCAAAGCCCGGGAAATCGACGACTTCCCAACGCGCTGTGTCCTCACCGCGAGCCTGACGTTTAATCGCATCGACCAGTTCGCGGTCATTCCACTCGATATGCTCTTTAACGCGCGCCACAACCTCGGCAGCTGTCTCGGTTACGCCGCCAAAGGGCTTGATCGCGATCATGCCAATATCATTGGCCTCAGCGACATCCATCATGTACCTAACGAGGTCGGTCTCGAGGTCGTACACATCGGACACGATGATGACCACCTCGGACGCCTTGATCTGCTGTATCAACTCGTCTTTGACGGCCTCGAGGCTACCCACGGATGGGATATTCTCAGGCTTGCTGACATTGAGGTAATAAAAGCGGTCTACACTCTCGACAAACTCGAACACGCGGAGGTAGTCGTCGCTTTCATCAAATGCGTGAGTGACAAACACCCGGATCGGATTGTTTTCGGACACTACTGGCTCCCTTTCCGCCATCGCCGTGGCCCAAGTTTATCCAATTCGCGGCATTGTCGCGCTATTGCCGTGTCATTTGGTGGAATGGTTCCCATGCAAACTGGGATTCGGTATCGTATGAATACCTGTCATGCGACTCCTTTTGTATAACATTCGATACGCTGTCGGCGGCGGCGCGAGCATGCATATGCCGCTGCCCGGGGCGGGCTATGTTCTCGGCAATCA
>JAOTUB010000044.1 GCA_029864095.1 Gammaproteobacteria bacterium
TTCATGGGCAAGTTCCTGGTGCAGGGTCGCGATGCCGGCGAGTTCCTGGATACCCTCTCGGCGAATGCCGTCAATGGCAAATCGGGCCGCATAACTTACACGCAATGGCTCAACGACGAAGGTAAGCTCGAAGCCGACCTGACCGTGACCAAAATCGACGATGGAAATTTCATGGTTATCGCGTCCGATACGGCTCACCGGCATGTCGAAACCTGGATGAAACGCCACATCCGCGACGATCAGCATGTGTCCGTCACGGATGTCACCAGCGGTTATGGACAGCTGAATGTCCAGGGTCCGAAATCGCGCGATCTGCTGCAATCGCTAACGTCGGTTGACTTGTCTAATGAGGCCTTTCCGTTCCGTGCGGTGAAGGAGATCGACATTGGCCTGGCGCGCCTGATGTGCGTGCGCATAACTTACGCCGGCGAACTGGGCTACGAGCTCAACATCCCTTCCGAGCATGCGCTGCACGTGTATGACAAGATCATTGAGGCCGGCAAGAAATACGGATTGCGCCACGCGGGCCTGAAAGCGCTCGGCAGCCTGCGCATGGAAAAAGGCTATCGCGACTACGGTCACGACATCGACAATACGGACAACCCTTACGAGACCGGGCTGGGCTTTGCCGTCAATCTCGACAAGTCAGTTGACTTTATCGGCAAGAATGCCTGCGCAGCCAAAAAGGCGGCCGCGCCTTACAAGCAACAACTGGTGCAAGTGCTGGTCAAGGATCCCGAGCCACTGATGTTCCATGCGGAAGTGGTGTTGCGCGATGGTGTCGTCGTCGGCGATGTACGTGCGGCGTCTTACGGCCATACGCTAGGTGGTGCAATCGGACTCGCGATGGTTGAAGGTGATCCAGTCGATGCGGAATACCTCTCCAGTGGCGCCTGGGAAGTCGACATTGCCGGCAAGAAATACCCGGCCGAAGTGTCATTGCGACCGATGTACGATCCGGGAATGGAGCGCGTAAGAGCCTAGTGGTGCCGGCAGTCGGTAGCCCAGCGAGCAGTGTGGTCGGATCGTATTGTAGTGGGCTCGCCATTGCTCGACAGGATGGGCCTTCGGCCTGTCCTCGCTTCGCTCGTCGGATGATTCAGATCGCCTAAGGGCGATCTTCACCCCTGCGGGGCGCGCTGCGCGCGTCCAAATTGCTGGCGCAATTTGTCGAACAAAGCTCGATCTTGATGCGACACACCGAATACGAAAACGGGCCCCGCAAGGGGGCCCGTTTTCGTATTTGGCGCGCCCGACAAGATTCGAACTTGTGACCCCTGCCTTCGGAGGGCAGTACTCTATCCAGCTGAGCTACGGGCGCTGTATCTGGCACAAAGACAGGTTGTTGCCGGCATTCTAACCGGTCTGTTGACGGCGGGCAGCGATTTTCCAGGAAGCCGTTTCTCATTAAGCAAGGTAGAATTGTCGTTTCGCGCCCACGCAAGGCGTCGCCAGGGGATCGGTAGCAAACGATGTTTGATGCAGCAGAACTGGGTCAGAAAGTCAGCAAGTCCGAGTTTAAGGAACGTGAGCTCGATCTGCGCTCACGGCTTCTTATCCTGCAGTATCGAACGCTCGAGCTCGCGCGCTTTCCGGTGATTATCGACTTTGCGGGAGTTGACGGCGCCGGCAAAGGCTCGACCGTCAATATGTTGAACAAATGGATGGACCCGCGCTGGCTGCGGTCCATCGGTTATCGGGCACCGACCGAAGAAGAGCGAGCACGACCACGGTTTTGGCGCTATTGGCGAGACCTGCCGCAAAAAGGCCGCATCGGTTTGTATTTGAGCGGCCGCTATTCCCGTCCCCTGCTGGGCAGAGTTTATGGCGGCAGTGACGAGCTCGAATTCGACAGGCGGCTCGCTGAGATCATCCGCTTCGAGAATGCGCTTGTGGATGACGGCGCGTTGATACTCAAATTCTGGATGCATTTGAGCCAGGCGCACCAAAAAAAACGCCTCGACGAGCTTTCGGCTGATCCGTTGCAAAGCTACAAAGTGAGCGACGACGACTGGAAGAATCATGAGAACTACAACGATTTCATCGCGGCGGCCGAGCAGATCATCGCGCGAACCAACAGGGGCGGTGCGCCGTGGAACATCGTCGAGGGCGTAGACCTCAATTATCGGCATCTCCGCGTTGGCGCGATAATCGCGGCCGAACTGGCACGGCATCTGGATACACACGAACGACAGGCAGCATCAGCTCGCAACGCGGAAGCACCGCGCCACGTCGAGCCTGTTGCAATGAATCCAACAACCGTTTTCGACGGCCTGGACCTGTCGCAGAAAGTTGCGAGACGCGAATACCAAAAAAAAATGAAGAAGTATCAGGCGCGGCTCGGTTACCTCGGTCGCAAGGCGTTCGACAAAGGCATATCGACCGTACTCGTTTTCGAAGGCCCCGATGCAAGCGGCAAGGGCGGCGCGATCAGGCGCACGATCTGGAGTCTCGATGCGCGCACCTCGCGCGTGCACCAGTTTGCGGCGCCGACTGACGAGGAACGGGCGCATCACTACTTGTGGCGGTTCTGGCGAAAAATACCGCGTGCGGGCTTTGTGTCAGTGTTCGATCGCAGCTGGTATGGACGCGTGCTCGTCGAGCGCGCCGAAGGATTCGCCACTGAGGACGAATGGCGGCGCGCTTACAACGAGATTAACGACTTCGAGAGTCAAATCGTTGAGCGCGGCATTCTGCTGCTCAAGTTCTGGCTGCATATCAGCGAAGATGAACAACTCGAGCGCTTCAAGAAACGCGAGATGTCACCGTACAAGCACTGGAAGCTCACCGACGAGGATTGGCGAAATCGGGAGCAATGGGACGCGTACGAACAATATGGTCATGACGTCGTGCAGTATACGAGCACGCAAAAAGCACCGTGGATACTCGTCGAAGCCAACAGCAAGCTGCACGCCCGTCTCAGAGTGATAAAGACTGTCACTGACCATCTCGAGGACCGCGTCGAGAGCGATTGAGAACGTGCCTTCGGCGGGCAGCATTCAATCCGTCGGCGCAACTAGTCTGACAATCCCACGACGCGGCGTATCTCTGACATTGCGTTGCTGACGCAGTCCTCGCCTTCCTTCATGGCTTCGCCGGCGCGACTAAACTCCAGAATACCGATGTCGCCGAGCCTCGGTGAGAGCAATACGTCGGCGGGATCTCCAGCAAGTCGGCTCCGCGTAATTCGGTCCTGAAAGATGTTAATAGAACTTGAGACAGCGCTAAACATCCCCGGGGCCTCGTTTTTCTTGCGGTCTGGGGGGAATAGTGAGTCCGAGTATTGTCTGGCTTGCTGCTTCAGGTTACTCAATACACCCTCGTCTTTTTGCTCTTTGACCGCCGGCGCTTTCTTGGTTCTCTTGCGGATGATGTCCGCATTGAGGTTCACACCAATCACGATGTCGGCGCCCAGCGCACGGCATGCCGACACTGGCACCGGATTGACCAGTCCGCCATCCACGAGCCAGCGCTGATCATGGTATACAGCAGGAAACAGCCCCGGCATCGCCATCGATGCTCTGATGGCGTTCGCCAATTCGCCGGTTCTGAACCAATACTCGCGACCGGTCTGCAGCTCTGCGGACACGGCGGCGTATTTCTTCGACAAGTCTTCGATACGCAAGTCTGCGGCAGCGACGTAGTCGTGCAGGAAGCGGTTCATTCTTTCAACGCTGACGAATCCAGCCTGCGAGAACTTGAGATCGAAAAACCGCAGCACGTCGCTTCGGGTCGAACCCAAGACCCAGTTTTCGAGCTTCTCGAGGTTACCGGCTATGTATGCACCACCGACCATCGCGCCGACGGATGTGCCGCAGACGACGTCAGGCTCGACACCTGCTCTTAGCAGTGCTTTGATCACGCCGACATGCGACCAGCCGCGCGACGCACCGGAGCCCAGGGCGAAGCCGATGATTGGTGCAGAAGATGAGTTAGTCAATTGTTCGGTCCGCGGTTTTGCAGCTCAAATGATAGTCAAGCCTTTAACCACGCCTAGTATTACACGCCTTGCACCCGATCGGCGTGCTGTCCCGGGGCGCCAGATGCTGCTCGAAGAACGCGTCAAGAACTCTGGCGCCGTCGTCTCGGACGAAGGGGTGCGGTAGGCTCCCGACACAAAAATATTATTTCGGGAAAAGCCTGGTTCGACCCCAATATTTGCACGATTATGTCAAAACAAGCCGGCTTAGAGCCTCGAATCAGCCGCATATCTGCGGCTTCGCGACCAGCGGTGAGCGGCTGAACATAAGGTAGCGTAAGCGTTTCACGACGTTCGCCCCTTCGGGCCACCCCAATTATCGTGTCGAAGGGCCCCTGGACCAATAAAACCCTTGGTTTTGCTCAGTTTTTTGACGGCGTTCATAGCGGGGAGTGTGAACCCTGTCCACAATCGTACTGATAAGTCCGTTTGGATCTATGGGTGTTCGTATGCTAAGAGCTTCGCTGGCGGTCCTGGCCGCAATCTTGCTGGTGAGCGTGTTGTCCGTCTTAATCGTCGAATCGAGGGCGGTCAAGGAAGACTATTACGCTGCACATGCAGAACGCATGCGCGCGATCGAGTCCAGCAGGAACGACCTCACCGCGATCATTCAGGGCACACAGAGTGCGTTCGAAGACGGCCGCCCGGTCTCGACGTCGACCGATCTCTCATTCTTACGTCTTGCCGAGAACAACGCGATTCTGCAGGCCGCCGACGAACGCCTGCGCGAAAACGTCTCTATCACTACGCAACTCTCGGCATACGATGCCGGGCTGCGTCGCTTCGTGCGCGATGGCGCGGCCTTCGCCGCCCGCCAGAATGCGTTTGCCGAAGCACTGCGTACACTTCAGGAAGAGTCTCCCCTGGTCGTAAAAGACCTGCGACGATTCAATCTACGCCTGCAGTCGCAGAACGCCTTTTCGCTCGCCATCGAAGTCATTGAATACGCGACCGGGGGCGGCAACCAGGACAGCGGACTGCTGGCACAACGAATTGAGGCCCTGCGAAATGATGCAGCAGTCAACTCGCGGATGCCCGGGACGCTGGACGCTTTCGCAAGCGCTGCAAGTGATGTCATCACGCAACGGAACGCGGCCGCAAAAGAGCTGCAAGCTCTCAACATCAATCGTGTCGGTGAAACTCTATGGACATTGTCCAACGAGATCCTCGATGAAAACCGTAGAACCGTAAGCCGTGCCGAGCGCGCCCGCCTGCTCTTGTCGGTCTGCACGGTTCTGTTACTGGTTGGCGCCGGCTACGCGATGTTCCGATTGCAAGCGAGCTATCGGGAGCTCAACAAGAGCAACCGAGAACTTGAAAGTGTCAACGATTCTCTCGAAGAGCGCGTCACGGAACGTACTCAGGAGCTGTCCACGGCCTATGAGGATTTGAAGGAATCGCAGGTGCAGCTCGTGCAGGCGGAGAAAATGTCTTCGCTCGGGGAACTCGTTGCCGGCATCAGCCACGAAATCAACACGCCGCTCTGGTACCTGATCAGCAACTCCACGGTTCTGCAGGAACGCATGGAACAGGTCGGCGAGTTCTGCGACATCGCGGACAAAATGATAACCGAAGTGAAGTCCGGTACCGAAGTAAGGAAAGCCGTGGGCCGTGGTTTGACGGACATGCAGCGAATGCTCAATGACGGCATGAAGGAAGACATTGACGAAGCCAAGGATCTGATTAACGACAGCATCGAGGGACTGGAGGAGCTGACCGAGCTCGCGCAGAGCCTCAAGGACTTCAGTCGACTCGATCGCGCCCGCCAGGGCGAGTTCAATGTTAATGACGGGCTCGACAAGACACTGCTGATCGCGAAGAACCGGCTGAAAGACAAGGTGACCGTGCACAAATACTACGGTGACGTGCCCGATATCCACTGTTCGCCATCGCAGATCAACCAGGTATTCCTCAATTTGCTAACCAATGCGGCCGACGCCATCGAGGACAGCGGCGACGTCGTGTTGCGCACATCCGTCGAGAACAACCGGGTGCGAATCAGTGTCGCCGACACAGGCGGCGGCATAACGTCGGATGTGCTGGAGAAGATTCGCGATCCGTTCTTTACGACCAAGGAAGTTGGCAAGGGCACTGGCCTGGGCCTGTCGATTGTCGACCAGATTGTCTCGTCGCACGGCGGGGAACTCCTGATCGAGTCCGAGTCCGGCAAGGGCACAACCGTGACTGTTGTGCTGCCAGTCATCGCAACAGAGCCCGCTGAAGAAACCGACGCCGGAGAAGCCAACACGGCAAAGAGTAGTGAGCCCGCGGCCAACGATCCGGAAATTGAAGATTCAACGGAACCGCCGGATACGGCTGACGCCGGGGACGATCAGGACAACGAAGACGATGTCCCTGAAGTGGCGTCGGTGTAACGCGCGTAAACAAGGCATGAAATGACCGACAAGGCACGCATATTGTTTGTGGACGATGAGAAGCGAGTTCTCAACGCGATGCGTGGCCTGTTTCGCCGTGAGTACGAACTGTTCCTAACTTGCGACGGCGCTGAAGCAATCCGGATTGCCTCCGAGAACGAGATTGATGTCATCGTTGCGGATCAACGCATGCCGGGCATGACCGGCATCGAGGTGCTGGCCGAGATCAAGGAAAAATCACCGCGAACCGTCAGAATTCTGCTGACGGGCTATGCCGACCCGAGCGCGGTCGAGGGGTCCATCAATATCGGCGAAGTATTCCGCTTTTTGAGCAAGCCGTGCCCCCCCAAAATGCTTCGTGAGACGCTGAGTCTGGCCATTAACGCGTCCCACACCAAGCCTATTACGCCGACTGCGGCATTACCAACGGCGCAAGCGGCGTCTGCGCCGGGACCTGCCGCAGCCGCAACAACGCCAACCGCCGCGCAGCAAGTGCCAAGGCCGGCGCCGCAACCCGCGATCCCTCAAGCTGCATCGCTGCAACCCACGACGCCTCAGGTTACATCGCAGCCTGCGCCGCAAGTTCTACGCGAGCCGGCAACTCAACCGCCGCCAATGGCGCAAGCGGCGGCTCCGCCTATACGCGATTTCGACGAGACACATCCGGCGCTGCCGACACTCGACGAATCCGCAACAGCGACGACAGGCGAACATTCTTCGTCTCACTGGCAGTCGGTAACCAACGTGATCATGTCCGAAGATACTGTCGAAGAGACGCAGGAAAACGTGGCGTTATCGTCATCGACTCTCGGGATGAAGGACATCGGCGTCGTTGTGTTCACCGTCGACTCTGAGTTTGCCGCGACCGCCATTCGCGCCGTATCCGCCGAAAGGACCACGGTCCTCGCAACCACGCTTGTCAAAGTCGCACAGGCGATCGAGCAACAGAGTGCTGGCGTGCTGGTGACCGACTTTACGACCAATAATGCGATCTTGCAGAAGATCATTGGCGCGCTGAAACAGCACATGCCGCAATTGGTAACTATCGTTGTGAGCAGCGGCAGGGATACGAACGATATGATCAATCTGATTAACTATGGCCAGGTGTTCCGCTACGTCCTGAAGCCAATCGAACCTGAGCAACTTCGCAGCGACATCAATGCGGCTGTGATTCGCCACTTGTATCTTTTGAACAACCCGGACTCCGCAATGCGACACCAGGTCATTGATACGCAGCAGACTGCCGATTCATCAACAACCGTAAACCGCTTCCTGGACAGAATTCGCAGTCCGCGGGCTGTCTCGGCCGACCCTACTGACACCGTAACCTGATGTGAAGAGATCTGAAGAAATGACCGAAGCGAAAGACAACAGTTCACTGCCTCTGCTGCTGTCGATCACGGGCGCCATTCTGGTTGTCGCAGTTGGCGGATGGCTCTTTTTGGACCAGGAACCATCGGCGGCTACTCCGATGCAGAGCAGATCGATCGTCGAACCCGCCACGACTGTCGTAACCGATGACCTGATCAAAGCCGCAGAAGCACCGCCAGAGGCCTTGGAACCAGGTGCCGGAGATGCGCCAGAGTTGGACGTCGCTGCCACCGTCAGGGAAGAAGCGTCAACGGATGGCGGCGACGCAGAACTCCGCAAAGCCCGCCTTGCTGCGGACGCTGACATTCTCGTGTTCCCGCCAGCGCAGAGCGCCTTGCATTACTACGGCCGTGTCTTGGCGACTGACCCGCAAAATGAGGTGGCTATAGCCGAACTTGACGCAATACTGACGAAGGTTGGCCAAACCGTCACACAACATCTCGAGGCGGAACAGTTCGATGAGGCTTACGCCATTGCGACGCTGGTCGCGAAGCAGCGGCCAGAGCATTCGCTCGTTGTCGAGACTCAGCAGACGCTGGATGACCGCACCGAGGAACTTGTTGCAGCAGCTATTCAGCAGGCACAAGACGGGAATGATGCAGGGACCGACGAGCTTCTCACCACCGCGGAGGCGCTGCCGGGTCGGGAGTCGGACTACTTCACTGCGATCCGCGAGTCGATCGCCGAAATTCGCGACGTCCGTCTGACAGCCGAGCGTGACCGGACGCAGCGTGCGCGTATGGAAGCAAATCAAGCGAGGGCAGCATGGGTGGACAGCGTTCGGACCGCGATCACACAGGGCAACCTGATTGCGCCTTCCGGTGCAAGCGCACGCGACCTGCTCGCCGAGCGCAATAAATGGACGGCCGAGCGCGCTCAGTTGAGCGGCGAATTATTGTCGGCGCTGGAAGAGACGGCGCAGACCTACATCAACAGTCAGCAGTTGGATGGCGTCGAAGCCCTGTTGACCGCAGCGCTTGAACTCGGCGGCAAAACGGACAGGCTGCAAGAACTTCGCGACTCCCTGGAAAACGCACTCGTTGAAGCGAAAGAAAACCGTATCGCGCAGATGACCGAATTGGTACAGCTCAAGAGCGCGCCTGTCCGCTACCCGCGACGCGCTCAGCGGCTCAATTTGACCGGCTGGGTCGACGTGCTCTTCACCGTAACGCCGAGCGGCGAAACGGCAGATATCGAAGTCAACCGAGCAGACCCGCAAGCCGTATTCGATGACGCAGCAATCGCTGCTGTCCGGGCGTGGAAATTCCAGCCCGTTGAATATCGTGGTCAGCTCATCAGCCAGCGGGCTGGCACGAGAATCGTCTTCCGCCTCGAATAAGGCCTGCCTACAAACGTATTGGCAAGTCCCGAACCCGGGTGCCGGTTGCGGCGAACACGGCGTTACCGACAGCCGGCGGCACTGCGATCAGCGGCGGCTCGCCCAGCCCGGTCGGAAACTCCGTGCTCTCCATGAACTTGATGTCGAGCTCCGGAACGTCGGCCATTCGCAGCGGCGTATAGGTGTTCAGGTTCTGATCCTTGACTTCGCCGTTTTCGAAGGCCGTGCCTTCATGCAGCGCCAGGCTCAGCCCCCAAAGCGTTGCGCCTTCGGCTTGCGCCATTGCGCCATCCGGGTGCACGACCGTTCCGCAGTCGATTGTCTGCCAGATCTTCTTGACGTTGACAGCTTTGGTGTCTGGGTCTACTGCTACATGTGCCACGCACGCAGTCCAGGTCGGCATATTGCGCTCCTGACCATGACTGACCGCAACGCCCATGCCTTCGCCGTCGGGCAGTTCTTTACCCCAGCCGGATCGCTCGGCCACATCTTTGAGTACCGCGGCAAGCCGTGACGCGCCGCCCACCGAACTCGGTGCTGTGCCGGCGTTTTTGCCAGCGGCATCAAGACGCGCCAGACGAAACGCTACCGGGTCTTCACCGGTTATTGCGGCAACTTCGTCCATGAACGACTCGACGCCCCAACCGATCCAGCCGGGCCCGACCGAACGCAGCCAACCAGGCAGAAATGTCCGCTGCGCCAGATCGTTATTGATCGCACGCACACGATGATTGGGCAATGTGTACCAATGATCGGCACCGCTGATCGAAAACGTGTCGAACTTGCCATTGCCGTCAACGCCATCGGCAAGAAAGCCGGGCGCCATGGCCAGCGTCGGCCAGCCGGCCGCCGCCGCGTGTTCGATACCCGTCAGTGCACCATCGCCATCGAATGAGGCGTCGAACTTTGCAACCGACGGTGAGCGGACGCAATCGAAGCGGCTGTCTTCGCTGCGCTGGAAGATCAGTTTGACCGGTCGACCGAGTTCGCGCGCGGCAAGCGCGGCCGGAATCATCTGATCGCCGAACAGGCGCCGACCGAAACCGCCGCCAAGATAGTACTGGTGGATGACAATGTTCGATTCCGGCACTTCGAGCGCTTTCGCGAGAAACGGCAGAATCAGCGACTGCCACTGATTGCCCGAATGGATATGGAACACGCCATCCACGTACTCGACGAGCGCGTTCTGCGGTTCCAACGTGAAATGCAACGCAGTACTCGTACGATACGTCGCCGTGTGCGTCTTCGCGGCACTCGCGCGTGCTTGCACAACGTCGCCGTCATCGACAACTTTGACGCCGCTGGCCGCATCCGCCGTGAGTCTCTCACCTTCAGCCAGAATATTTGCTTCGGTGACAGCCGCTGTCGGTCCTGCCACCCAGTCGACGTTCACGGCGTCGGCAGCTTTCATTGCTGCCGGGAAGTTCTCAGCGATTACGACGGCCCAACCCTGCAGAATCTCGCTCGGGTCGCTGAGCGCAAGCGTGCGCATGTAACCCGGAATGTCTTTCGCCGCCGTGTCGTCGATCGATTTGATCGAGCTGCCATAACGTGTGGGTGGAATCAGCGGGTGCGCATACACCATGTCTGGCAGCTCGGTATCGAGTCCGTACACGGCTTCGCCACGGGTTTTGGCGGGCACGTCCAGCGCACTCGCCGGCTTTCCGATCAGGCGGCGTTCTTCGGCCGGCTTGATCGGCATGGCCGCGAGTTCTTCGTCGGTGAACGTGCGGGTGATGTCGTTCTTTGCGACGATCTCGGCAAACGAGACCTGCTCGTCGGCGCAAATCACGTTACCACCGTGGGCCTTGCAGTCGGCCGCTTCAACCCCGAGCATCCTGGCACCTTCCTCGATCAACACCGTGCGGCCTGCCGCGCCCGCTTGCGACAGCATCGCAAACGTCGTGAATACCGACCACGAACCGCCTGTGACCATGTAACCCCACTTCGGATCGCTGTCGACGTGCTTGATCGTCACCTTGCTCCAGTCGGCCCCGAGCTCATCGGCGACGATGCGCGCCAGCGCCGTGCCGACGTGCTGACCCATCTCGGCCTTCGCGATGTTGATGAGCACGCTGCCGGTGCCGTCGACCACGAACCACACGGCCGGCGAAAACTGTTTGCTGGCACCAGCCGCGAGGTCGCTTGCCGCCTCTTCGCGACTGCAGCCCGGCAACACGGTGCCCAGACCCATGATCAAGGTTGTACCGGCTGTCCCGGCAATGAACGTACGGCGGCTGATCGGTGCTGTCTGTTTTGGCAATACCATGATTACGCCTCCCCGCCATTCGCGGCGCGCTTGATTGCCGTGCGAATGCGCGTATAGGCCATGCAACGGCACACGTTGCCGTTCATGGCTGCGTTGATGTCCGCATCGCTCGGATTCGGGTTGTTCTCGAGCAGATAAGCCGCCTGCATGATCTGACCGGACTGGCAGTAACCACACTGCGGCACCTGCTCCTCGACCCAGGCTGACTGCAACGCTTTGCCTATGGCCGAATCGAGCCCCTCGATCGTCGTTACCGAGCGGTTCGCCGCAACGCTGACCGGCGTGACGCAGGAGCGCAGCGCAGACCCGTCGAGATGCACGACGCAGGCACCGCACATGGCAATACCGCAGGCGAACTTGGTGCCTTTGAGTTTCAGTTCGTCGCGGATGACCCAAAGTAGCGGAGTATCGGGCGGGCTATCGGAGGTAACGGCCTGGCCGTTCAGTTCGAATTCGATCACGATGCACCTCGTATTATTTTCGGCGGCCAAGGTAGTTTAGTACACTGCGTGACCAAATTCAGTCCGGCGAGACGATGATCAAACGGCTTATTGATCAGGTAGCAGACGCCATCGCGTCGAGGACATCCGCCGAGGCGGGCACCGAGGGTCACGAGGCGGCTTTGCGCATGGCCACAGCCGTCCTGATGGTCGAGGTTGCGCGTGCCGACCACGTGTTTGACGAGAGCGAATTCGATCGCCTGCTGAGTCTCATCGAGGCGCATTTCGAACTGTCACCCGAGGAGGCGGCGGAACTCGTCAACGCGGCAAGTGATAAGGCGGAAAATCTGACCTCTGTGCACGATTTCACGCAGCGCCTGCACGAGAGTCTGGACGAAGCCGACAAAGCGCGAATTATCGCGTTGCTTTGGCAGATCGCTTATGCGGACGGGCGGCTCGACAAGTACGAGGACTCACTGGTGCTGAAGATCAGCGACCTGTTGTACGTCAGTCGCGGCCGCGTCATGCGTCTTAAGCACGACGCCCAGCACGCGGCGCGCCAGGCCCGGTAGCGAATCCTGTGCATGTTCTCGTACTTGGCGCCGGCGTCGTTGGCGTAACCACCGCTTACTACCTGTCGCAGCAGGGCTGCGATGTAACCGTCATCGACCGCGAGCACAATGTTGCCTGCGGGGCAAGTTATGCGAACGCGGGGCAATTGTCTTACAGCTTCACCGATTCACTGGCGAAGCCGGATTTTTTCGCCCAATTGCCCGGCCTGCTGCTGGGGCGCGAACCGGGATCACGTCTGCGGATCGACCCACGATTAATAGCCTGGGGCCTGCGGTTTCTTACCCAGTGCACGCCGCGGCGCGCGGCGAACAACACGATCGGCCTGCTCTCCATCGCGATGCGCTCTGCCGAGCTTATGCAGGACTTCATGCAAACTGTGCCGATCGAGTTCTCGCATCGTGTTGCGGGAAAACTGATACTGCTAACCGACAAGAATCAATTGCGGTCGGCACGGAAGTCCTGCGCTCTCAAACGTGCGAACGGCTGTATTACGGACGTGCTGAGTCGCGAAGAGTCCATCTCGATCGAACCGGCACTTGCAGAGATCAATGAGGATTTTATCGCGGCCGTTTATTCAAAGAACGACGCCATTGCGGACTCTCTCCAGTTCACGAATGGTTTGCGTGATTATCTCGAGTCGTCCGCGCGGGTGACGTTTCGGCACAGTGCACAAGTTCGTGCCATTGAAACGGAGCAGCGTCGTTTCAAAAACGTCGCACTGGAATGCGAGACTGTCTCGGCTGATGCCGTCGTGGTATGCGCCGGCGTGGGGAGCGCCGAGCTGTTGCGGCCACTGGGAATTCGCCTGCCGATTTACCCGGTTCGCGGTTACAGCGTTACGCTGCCGGTTGCTGACGCGTCGCCGTCGGCAAGCTTCACGGCACTGCGCCGCAGGATGGTGATCGGGCGGCTTGGCGACAGTGTCAGGATCGCCGGTTTCGCCGACTTTGTTGGCAACAGAACCGATGGCGATAAGCAGCGCATCCAGTCGCTATTGCGGCTCGCCAGAGACATTGCGCCCGGGGCGGCCGATTACAGCGTGCCCGACCATCGGCCGTGGGCCGGTAACCGCCCGATGACACCGGACGGACGACCGTTCGTCGGCGCGAGCACGATCGGCGGGCTTTACCTGAATACCGGGCATGGCATGCTCGGCTGGACGCTGGCACATGCCTGTGCCGCCGACGTCGCCGCCGCTGTTATGCGCTAGCATCACCCGACCATTTTTGGGAGAGGATAATATGAAGACGACATTGATCCAGGCTGGAATCGCCGTTGCCTGTTGCATCGGCCTCGCCGCCTGTAATCCCGATCCTCTGAACACCGAGAAGGCAAAGACGATTTCGCTGCAGGGAACGGTCGAGCAATTCGAGGATGACGATATGGACATTGCAAGGCTCGCCGCCGAGACGCTGGCCGGGGAACTCAACATTTCGATCGACAAGATCGAAGTCGACACGGTGCGCGCCGTCGAGTGGCGTGACACCAGCATTGGTTGCCCGCAACCCGATCAGGCGTATGGGCAGGTCATTACGCCAGGGCACAAGATTACGCTTCGCGTTGACGGCAAATTCTATTTTGTGCACGAGTCCAAAGGGCATGCCTTCGTCTGCAAGCGGCAAAAACAGAAAGCCGTGGCGGGCGTCACCCAAAAACTTGAGCTGGAATGGGGTGCAATGGCGATGTCAGCCCGAAAAGATCTCGCAGCTCGTCTCGGCGTAGAAGAGCCTCTGGTGATGGTCACTTCGGCCGAAGGCACGACCTGGTCCGACGCGAGCCTCGGCTGCCCGGAACCCGGTGTCCAGTACGATAGGAAAGACAAGCCTGGCTACGTTATCACGCTCCGTTATGGCTCGCGCGACTACACTTACCACACAGACCTCGACCGCGTGATTGCCTGCCCTGCTTATTCCCAAGATTGAACCGAGCTTCCTGTTTAGGCGGCCAAAATTCAGAAAAGGCCGCCCGGATTGCCCGGGCGGCCTTTTTGTCACAGCAAACAATAAGCAGCGACTATGGAGGCGGAGGAGCGCAGAGGCCGAAGCTACAAATGCTCCCGTCAATATCGTTGTCGATGCTGATCAACGTCAGTCCCTGAATGCCGTTCGCATCGCTGTGCGAAATTGCACCGAGCTGCCTTTCCGCCGGACCAACTGCCAACCCGTTCCACTCAACCGTAATGGTCTCGGTCGCGCCGACGGTTGCACTGCCAGGCGCTGATAGAGTCAGGTTGCCGGCATCGTCCACCAACCCGAATTCCCACTGGAACATGACGATGTCGGTCGTCGGGTTTTCTGTTTCGAAGGCATGCGCGAGCACAAGATACGGATCAGTAATCGCCGGATCGTTAGCTGGCAACAGCACGTTGACTTCCTCGTTCGAGCTAGCGTTAGCGCTGGAATCTACGAGTGTGCACAGAAAATTCGGGCAGTAGTACAGGTACAGGTCAATATCGTCGTTGCCCGCTGTGTACTCGTCGAAAGTCGAGAAGCGCGCGAAGGCCGATCCTTCGGGCAACTCTTCCAGGAACGCGATAGCAACGCCATCACCAAGAAACACGAAGCTGTCGTTCGGGTCATCTGGCAGGCCGATAACGCCGTAGTAATCCGGACCGTTCAGTCCATGCACGCCCGCGGTGTAATCGCCGGTGTAGCCAAACGTGATGTCGAAACTGGTCGATCCATCTGCACCCATTCCGGAAACCTCGTCGGGAGCAACAATGGCAACACCGTTCACGGCGATCGGGCTTCTGACTTCATGCCCACTCGAATCCACCCAGGTAATCGCGCCAAACCGCCATTCGCCAGGAGGTGACGTCTCATTGGTGATCGTCAGCTCGTAGCTGGCTGAATCGCCAGGTCTGAGATACAAGCTGCTCGGCGAAACTTGGACATCGAATCCTTCCGGTGCTTCGACAACGGCGTGGTAGTTGTTCGGCCGGTTCGAGCCGTAGAAACCATGCGGCCCTTTGAATCCGCGAACGGCTGTTACGGTGCGTGTCACGGTCTGCGAACCTGGTAATGCACCAATACCGATCGACGGTAGGTTCAGGTCAGCTGGCTCGATGGAAAGACCCCAAACATCCTGGACGAATTCACAGTCTTCGGCACTGAGCAGGGGCGTCACCGTTCCACAGCTGGCAACGAGGTAGTCCAGTAGTCCCGCGTCATAGGTCAGGCCCGGATCTACCGCGCCGTTCGGATCCACATGACCGGCCCCGAAGTCGAATGGATCGGCTGGTGTCACCCCGTCTTCCTTGACGACGTCTTGTCGGGCGGTTGTCATTAACGCCGATTTGATCTGCGCGGGACTCCAGTCCGGGTGCGCTTCTTTGACCAAAGCACCAAGTCCGGCAATGTGCGGGCTGGACATTGACGTGCCCTGGAGATAACCAAAAACGTCACCAGCTGAGCCGTCTGCCTGATCCGGCGAATATGCGGCCAAAATACGAACACCCGGTGCCGTGATATCCGGCTTTATCCAGTCGCTCTCGGTCGCGTAGGGACCGCGCGACGAAAAGTCCGCCATGATATTGCCCTCGAGCTCTTCTGTCGTGAAGATGTTGGCCGCAAGCGTGGCGTTAACCGTGTTTCCGCCCTGCAGCTCCGCGAGCAAAGCAAGACCCGGCGCGTTGTCGATCATGACGCCCGGAATCGTGCTGCTAAGAGGCGTTGGGGTGATGCCCATTACCGTTTTTGGACGATCGTCGGTATACATCAGTACGCCGATAGCGCCCGCGATGACAGCATTGTCGACCTTTGTCGTGAACGCGCATGTACCACGTGCGATAAGCGCGATCTTACCGGCCATCGAGTTCATCGTGATGTCTGAATTACTGAGCGGCGCGCAAGCATCGATCGGCTCGGCAGCAACGACATCCTCAGTGATTGGCCCGCTCTCTGTCAGTGGTTTCGTAATAGATCCCTCCAACGCAGCGTAGCTTCCTGCGACCGACGCCGGAGAGTTCACAATTGCAGCCAGCGCGAACGCGGTGCCAGACAGCGTTGATGCGGCGACCGACGTCACCCAGGGCTCGCCGGCATTCGTGCTCCCGGCGCCCGGGCCGTCATTACCAGCGGAGCGGGCCACAAACACACCTGCAGAGCTGGCCCTGAGAAACGCCAGATCCTGCGTATCAACAAACGACTGCGCCGTGCCGACCGAGAAGTTCAGCACGTCAACACCGTCTTCGATAGCCTGATCGGTCGCGGCCGCGCTGTCCGAGAAGAAACAGCTGAAATTTGTAGCGCCGGGTGACAGCCAACAGACCTTATACGCTGCAATACGGGCACGCGGCGCCATGCCGCTGATGCGCGCCAGCGGCGTGCCGTTCAGCGACGCAGTGACGTGATTGCCGCCCGCCGTGCCGGCAGTGTGGCTGCCGTGACCTGACGAGTCGCGAGGCGACAGGAACTCGTCCTCGACGACACTGCCACGCCCGGCGATGAAACCGTCGACGTACCAGCGCGCACCGATCAGTTTGTTATTGCAGTCGTCTTCAGAAAAGGCCTCGCCTTCTTCGCATGCGCCCTGCCAGTGTGCGGGCGGGGCATCGTAGACAACTTGATTCCTGAAATCTTCCAGTCTGGAGCAGACGCGTTCGAGGATGGGGCTGCGCGGATTGTCACAGAATGGCGGCAGGTCAAATGTCCGCGTGTCGGCAAAACTGGGATGTTCCTGGACTATGCCGGTATCAAGCACACCAACGATGACGTCCTCGCCTTTCAGACGCAGCCTTTCACGCAGGCCTTTGCGCCGATCGTTGAGTCCGAGAAAGTCCGGGCTGTTGTTCGTGTCGATGTCCATCGAAAAATCCTCGAAGACATTAACAACAGACTTGTCGCCCTTCAGCCTGGCCACCTCTGCAGGTGTCAGCATCGCGGCAAAACCGTTCATCGTATGACAGTAGCTGTAGGTCTTCTGGCCTGCAGCGCCGATCGAAGCGAGCTTGTCGTCATGCCCGGAGATCAAGTGGCTCGTATACTGCCGGACGTGGCTGGCTTTGGCGTTGTATCGCACCCCCTTTTCCGGCGCCGTCGCAGCAAATCCGTCGACACCACCTTCGTAGCTGATGCCCGGCTCACCAGCCATTTGCACGACGTACATTCTCCGGTCGCTTCGGCCCTTTGTGTCGGATTGGTCGAAAAGTTCCAACTGTGCAGCCGGCGCATCTGCTTTTTGAAGCTGCAATTGCTGCGCAAGTAACGGTGTGGAAATGACAAGAAGTAGGACGGTGCTAATTACCGTGAATAGCTTACGCATGATCAGTTTCCCCTGATTTTTCTAGGCATCGAATTGAACCGATGCTGTTATTCCGCAGCGAGTAGGGCCTTGCTGGTTATTGTTCGGTGCTTCTTATTATGTCGCGGCTAAATTGTGACAGATATGCGTCAGAAGTTACAGAGCGAACTATTTTCGATTTAACATAAACAACAAACGTGCAAACAAGTTATTGAAATCACGCAGCGCGCCCGACATGAGCTGGGCCGGGACAGAGTAGCAACGCGGAGTATCCGATGCTGGGCCCCCGCAACCTGATCAATTGCGATCATGCGGCAATCGATACACGCGCCTGACAGCCGTCAGACATCGCGCTGGATTCAGAGTGTCTCGAGTACCCGCTCGAGCTTGGCCTTCACCTCGTCCGCCAGCGGGTCGACATCCGGGTTGTCGACCAGCGACAGTACGCTCTTCGGATCCATGAAACTGACCGATACCGCGCCGGCTTCGTCTTCACGGACCAGCACATTGCACGGTAACAGGAGGCCGATGTCGGGCACGGCTTTAATCGCCCGATGCGCCAGCGCCGGATTGCACGCGCCGAGAATGCGATAGCGCGGCATGTCTTCGCCAAGCTTTTCTTTCATCTTCGCGGCGACGTCGATGTCCGACAGCACCCCGAAGCCTTCCATCTGTAAATCGGCCGTTACTTTTTCGATTGCGGCGTCGAAGTCCATGTCAACGATCTTGCCAAAACCAAATCCAGTTTCCATTAGTGTGCCTCCGTTGCAGCGGGCAGTTCGGTTCCACAGTAAATGTCGTGCAGCAAGTGAATGATCCGGTCCGCCGGCCCTTTGGCCAGTGCGTAATAGATCGTCTGCGACTCGCGTCGCGTTCGAACGAGGCCTTGCTGCCGCAGCCGGGCGAGCTGTTGGGAGAGAGCCGACTGACTCAGGGGGATCATTGCATTTAATTCGCCGACCGAGCATTCGCTCTCGGCCAGCGTACACAGAATCATCAGCCGGCTCTCATTGCCCAAGGCTTTCATGAGCCCCGCCGCTTGCGGGGCATGCTCGCGCATCAGTTCGATACGTTTATCGATAACTGTTTGTTTATCATGTGTTTTCTGCGCCTGTCCCATAACATGATCCGCTGCCGCAAGTGTGATCTGGCAATATTATAGACGATACTAATTTAGAATACGATAATTTATGATTTGCTAATTTACTGGAATATTGTATATTAGCAATCACTAAAGTAACTCAGCGCCGCACAGGGACCTTGCCCGATGAAACACTCTGTCATCCAGGTCGCGACACAACGACCCAGGACGGTCTACGCCGTCATTGTGCTGCTCGTTGTGCTTTTTGGAGCATTGCTAACGCGCATCCAGATCGACACCGATCCGGAAAATATGTTGCCGACGATGCAGAGCGACCGAGTATTTCACAATGCGATCGAGCAACGATTCTCCTACCACGACACGATCGTCGTCGGCATCATTAACGAAACGCATCCGAACGGTGTCTATAACGTGGCGTCGCTAACGGCGCTGCACAAACTCAGCCAATCAATACTGGAACTCGACGGCGTCATCACTCCCGATCTCGCGTCACTTGCCAGCGTGGACAACATCGACCAGGAAGGTCCCGGCACGATTCGATTCGAATGGTTGATGCGGGAAGCTCCGGTTACCGCGGAACAGGCGCTCGCACTTCGTGAGAAGGTTGATCGCCTGCCACTATTGAAAGACACACTCGTATCCGGCGACGGCAAAGCCGCTACGATTTACGTGCCGATCGCGAGCAAGGACCTGAGTTATCCACTGTCACGCGAAATTCAGTCGCTCATAGACAACCTCGACACGGACGATGCGTACCACATCACCGGCCTACCCGTCGCCGAGGACACATTCGGTCACGACATGTTCGTACAAATGGGCATATCGGCGCCGCTTGCCGGCCTGATGATCTTCGTGCTGATGCTGTATTTCTTCCGCAGCGTTCCGCTCGTGATCGCACCCATGCTGGTCGCCGTGGCAACCGTCATCATCAGTATGGGCCTGCTGATCGGCATGGGCTTCACGGTCCACATCATGAGCTCGATGATTCCGATCTTCCTGATGCCGATCGCCGTAGTCGACTCCGTGCACATCATGTCGGAGTTTGCCGATGCCTATCGGCCCGGTGTTGATGCAAATGCCACCATCTCACGCGTAATCGAACACCTGTTTACGCCGATGCTGTTTACCTCGCTGACATCCGCCGTGGGCTTTCTCTCGTTGATGCTGACGCCGATTCCGCCCGTGCAAATTTTCGGCGCATTCGTCGCTTTCGGTATACTGCTTGCGTTCGCCGTGACAATCGTACTGATTCCTGCCTATGTCGTGCGCATGAATCCCGCGGCGCTCGAAAAGCTTGCATCACGCAGCAAAACTCCGCATACCGACACGATGCTTGCACGCACGCTGCGTCGCAGCGGCCGGTTTGCAGTACGGCGGGGCAAACGGATTACCGCTGTCGCGGTGCTCGTGGTGGCAATCAGCATCGCCGGAATCTACCGTATCGATATCAACGATAATCCCGTTCGCTGGTTCAAGGCCAGCCATTCGATTCGGGTTGCGGACGTCGAATTGAATCAGCGCTTCGCTGGCACTTACGACGCATTTATCGTGCTGACACACAGCGACGACAGCGCGCAACCTGAATTCCTCACCGCCGCAAATGATCTATTGGCAGGCGTCGATGACCTCTACGCAGCCGGAATTCGCGAACAGCTAGGCGCCGATACGGACGACACGGGCGCTTGGTATGGCGGCCTGATTGCGACAATTGATGATGCGCTGTTTGATGCACAAGATCCCGCATCGGTCGAATATCTCGAACAGCTGATGGCGCTTGCGGAGCATGCCCAGACCAACTCCAGGTACTTCCTGCGTCCGGATATGCTAGGGCAGATCAGTGACATGCAGCGCGCTTTGCATGACTCGGGCTATGTCGGCAAATCCAATGCCGTGACGGATGTCGTCAAAGTCGTCAATCGGGAATTGCGCGGCGGAGCCGACGCCGACTATCGGATCCCGGCGACAGCAAACGCGGTCGCGCAAACGTTAATGCAGTACCAGTCGTCACACAGACCACATGACTTGTGGCACAACGTCACACCTGATTTCACCTCGACGGCCATTTGGCTGCAGCTCAAGAGCGGCGATAACCAGGACATGAACCAGGTTATCGACTTCCTCGACGACTACCTTGAAGCAAACCCGCTGCCTGACAACGTCGAGATGCGCTGGGCCGGCAAGACGTTCATTAACGTCGTCTGGCAGGACGTCATGGTCACCGGGATGCTCAAGAGCCTCATGGGTGCGTTCGTCGTTGTGTTTCTTATGATGACGTTTCTGTTCCGCAGCCCGCGCCTCGGTTTGCTCGCGATGGTGCCGCTTTCCGTTACGATTCTCGGTGTTTACGGAATAATCGGCTGGATCGGCAAAGACTACGACATGCCGATCGCGGTCCTGTCATCACTGACTCTCGGTTTGTCGGTGGACTTCGCTATTCATTTTATTGAACGACTGCGGGCACTGCTAAGAAGCACAGGCTCGTTCACGGCGGCAATACAAAAGATTTTCGAAGAGCCGGCGCGAGCGATAGCGCGTAATGCGATCATCATCGCTATAGGATTCACGCCGCTGTTCTTCGCGCCGCTCGTGCCTTACATCACCGTTGGCGCCTTCATGGCTGCGATCATGGCACTGTCCGGTGTCACGACACTGATCTTGCTGCCTGCCCTGATCTCATGGGCAGGCCCCTGGTTGTTCCCGAAAATGAACAAACGGGGCGCGTTCGCGGTCGCAACGGCACAACCGGCAACAGCACAAGGAGGAAGCAAAGGATGAGCATAAGATTTTTTCTGGCACTGGCCACCGTGACGATGGGCATTAGTGTGCATGCCCAGGCGTTGACAGACGCCGACGAAATCGTCGCGCGTGCGAATCTGGCCGCATACTACGCGGGAAAGGACGGGCGTTCCGAAATTCGCATGATCATTCGTGATGCGCAGGACCGCCAGCAACGGCGACAATTCACGGTCCTTCGCCGCGACATCGATGACGGCGGCGACCAGCAGTTTCTCGTTGTCTTCAGCCAGCCCTCGGATGTGCGCAATACCGTATTCCTCGTCGACAAGCACATCGATCGCGACGACGACCGCTGGCTCTATCTGCCCGGGCTTGATCTGGTCAAACGGATTTCCGCCAGTGACAA
>JAOTUB010000184.1 GCA_029864095.1 Gammaproteobacteria bacterium
GCGGGCTTGTGCTCCCGGGCTCCGGCATTCGACATGATGCGGCCTGCTGGAATCGCGCCGCTACGTAATGCCCACAGGAACTGCTCATAAAAATCGTCGCGCTTGGATTCGACTTCAACGCCCGCAAGTGCGCGCGCTACACGTTTGTATGTGTCGTCTATTGTCGCGTCGATCTTGTGACCGTCTTTGGCCGCCAGCCGATATTTCGCATCCCAAATATCGAGTGACGCTGCCTGAAATTCTATGTCCGTGACCGTGTGCGCATCCAGATGAACGGCAGACTTCATTGCCTTATCTTCTCCCCTTTCTCCGTTTTGGAGACCCCGATCTGACTCCTCGCGGAGACCCATTTCTTTTGACCGCCTTTTGCCAGAGGAACAGCGACCCGCCCACCGCGCGTGCGTTTTCACGCGGCGAGTACCAGAAATGGCCTCTTTTCCCTTCTAGATTGGGCACAAGATGTTGTGTCCTAACCTAGTCAAGATTATGCTCGTAAGGAGCGACTGTCAAGGGTTTGGGGTAAATTTGTATATAGGTTTTTGTACAGTTAATTCAGTATGTTATGAATTATTCCGCAGTAAGTGCTTTAAAAACATGGCAAAAAAGATGGCAGTTTCTTGAAGCCCGATATTCACTACATATAGTGGCATCAAGTGAACCACAAATAACGCGAAAAAAAAGACCATAAATGGTCGCCGAAAGCTTCTTCTGTCGCCTTGAAATGTGTGTTCGCGGCCTTATCTAAGCACCCAATGACATTTTAACAAGCGCTTTTTTTCGGGCTCCGTGTGTTGTTCATCGGGAGAGCATAATGAATCTTGTACGTTTTGACCCTTGGTCGATTGCCAACCTCGTGCATTGCGATTTAGATCGCTTTGCGACGCGCCATGTCCGCTATAACGGCGGCGATGCCCGCGTCGCCGACTGGGTTCCGGCAGTCGATATTGTGGAAGAGAAGGACCGTTTCGTGCTGCGTGCGGATGTACCTGGCGTCGATCGCGATGACATCGACGTCAGTATGGATGGTGGGGTGCTCATCGTGTCCGGCGAGCGCCGTGCAGAGTCCCGGGACGTAGCCGGCAGTGTGCAACGCTTCGAGCGCGCCAGCGGCCGCTTTTTACGCCGGTTTGCACTCCCCGAAACCGCCGCCGCAGATGGAATCACGGCGAGAAGCGCCAACGGTATTCTCGAAGTCGTGATCCCGAAGCTACCGGAAGTTCAGGCGCGACGTATCAACGTCGAAGCAGCCTGAGCCGGTCTCCCTGGATGCCCGATGGCAACGCGTTGTTGCGGTCGGGCATCTGGAGACTGTCGCGACTGGATTGTTCGCTATACAGCGGAACTTTTGCGTGCCTGTCGGTGTCGACCGCAATAGACCTATAATGAACCGGCGCCGCTTGCCGAGGACCTCGATGAAAACGAAAACCCGCCTGTTTTTTGCCAGTCTGCTGCTGAGCCTTTCGGCGACCGCGTCTGCTGCTCTTCCCGCCGTTGTCGACGGCGCGGCCGTACCCAGCCTCGCGCCTCTCGTTGAGACCGTATCGCCCGCGGTCGTCAATATTCGCGTCAGTCAGACGGTTTCCACCGGCTCGACTTTCAGCGATGACCTGTTTCGCCGTTTCTATGGACTTCCGGACGCGCCACGCGGCTCAAGAGAAGTCGCCAGTGCCGGCTCCGGCGTGATCGTTGATGCCGTAGGCGGGTACATATTGACCAATCACCACGTCGTCGAAGGTGCCGACGAGATTCAAATATCGCTGATCGATGGCGAAATTCTGGATGCCGAGATTGTTGGCTCGGATGCGGCGACCGATATCGCAGTGATCAAGGTCGACGCAAAAAACCTTGTGGAAATGCCCATCGGTGACTCAGAAGCTGTCCGCGCCGGAGATTTTGTTCTCGCGATCGGTAATCCATTTGGCCTTGGCCATACGGTAACGTCGGGAATTGTCAGCGCACTCGGCCGCACCGGTATCAGCCGTAATGGGTACGAGGATTTCATCCAAACGGACGCGTCGATCAATCCTGGCAACTCTGGCGGCGCACTCGTCAACATGCGCGGTGAACTCATTGGCATTAATTCGGCCATTATCAGCCGCTCCGGCGGCAATGTCGGAATTGGCTTTGCCGTACCGACGGAGATTGCCAGTTCCATCATGCGTCAGATCCTCGACTTCGGCGAAGTTCGGCGTGGACTTCTGGGCGTGACTATTCAAGCCATAGACTCCGAAGTTGCCGAAGCGCTCAACTCATCAGTTGACCGCGGCGCGTTGATTACCGAGATCGTGCCAGGATCAGCTGCCGAGCAAGCAGGTCTCAAGGTTGATGACATCATCGTTCGTGTCGACGACAAGCAAATCACGGACGCATCCGAGCTTCGCAATACGATAGGGCTGATGGGCTCTGGCGAAGATGTGCGCATTAGCTACATCCGCGATGGCAAAGAACGTACGACCACCGCGAAACTTGGTCAGCTTCAACTTGCACGCAGCGCCGGCACCGATTTACACCCGGGTCTGACGGGTGCTCAATTTGCCACGTCGTCCACAAGCAGCGCGGGTGGCATTGAGGTCATTGGAGTCGAAGCGGACAGCCCGGCCGCGCAGCGAGGTTTGCGCGCCGGAGACATCATTATTCAGGTTAACCGGCGCCCGGTACGCGACCTGCAACAGCTTAGAGAGATCGCCAGCAACAACAGGATTCTGTTCCTGCTCGTGCAGCGCGGCGACAGAGCCATAATGTTGCAAATTCGTTAATACGCCAGGCTCGAAATTTGGTGACAGTTCACTGAATTGCTGCGATCTTCAGTTATCCTGTGAGAAGCGAGGCAGGTAAGCAAACTCCCACCGGATTTCTCATGCACCCAGTCCGATTCGCAGCGCGGTATTTTCAAAGCAGATTGTTTGCTTTCCTCTGCTGCGTGCTTTGGACCCCAAGCGCGCATGCAAACCCGACCGAGCAGCAGCGCGAAATCTTCCTCAGTGTTTATCAGTCCGTCGAGCGCGGCAGCTGGGCTGCGGTTGATGAGCTCTCCCCTGCACAGCAGCAGCTGCTGCAGAGCTACGTACTCTGGCCGGACCTGCGCGCGGCCTGGTTCCGCGCAAATCTGGACAAGGCCAACCACGCCGAGATAGACGCTTTCCTGGAGCAATTTGGCGTCTTGAAGCCAGCTCGCGAGTTGCGTTATCGATACGCGCTGCACCTGGCCAAGACCGGGGACCTCGCCGCGTACCTGACCATTTACCAACAGTTTTACCAGGGCCTCGAGATCGCCAAACTCGACTGCCTCGCATTGCGCGCCGAGATTGCCGCCGGCCGCGGACCGCGCGTCGTCAATCGCGCTGTCGATCTCTGGACGGTTGGCGAAAGCCAGGCTAACGAATGTGATCCGGTTTTCGAACACCTTATGGATGAGAAACAACTCGACGTCACTCATTACATCGAACGCTTTGAACTTGCCATTGATGCGCGCCAATTCTCGATGGCTCGATGGCTCGGCAAGTCGATCGATCAACAGCATATCGATATTGCGAGCCGGTGGCTCCAGGCACAAAGAAATCCGGAGTCCTTTGTCCGAAATTACAAGAACTGGACCAACGACGAGACCACCCGTGAGCAACTGATCTATGCGCTCGAGAGAGTGACTTACGACGACCCGGAACTCGCACTGAAATACTGGCGTGGCATCTCCAAGGGCAACCGTTTTTCAGCGAAGCAGGAATACCGCACTGCGCGACACATTGCGCTGTGGCTTGCGCGGGACAACAAACCGGGTGCATATGCACAACTCACGGGCCTGCCGGCCGCGGCGCAGAACGACGAAGTACTGCGCTGGCGGGCACGCACCAGCCTTCGGGACCGTAACTGGAAGAACCTGATTACCGACATTGGCGCGATGTCGGAGAAAGAACGCGGTGCGGAAGAATGGCTGTACTGGCGCAACGTTGCATTGCAACACACGGGCAATAAACCGGAGGCAGAAGAAGCTATGCGCGCCCTCGCAACGGAGCGCAGTTACTACGGTTTCCTCGCAGCGGATGAACTCGGCCTGCCGTATGCTTTTGGCAGCAGCCGATTCGTTGCCGATGAGCAGACCATTGCAAAGCTCGAAGCGCGGCCAGCGCTTGTACGCGCACGCGAGCTGTTTCTCGTCGGACTCGACAGCCGCGGCAGATCAGAATGGGATGCCGTAATTCGCGATGTCGGGCCTGACGAGAAGATGCAGGCTGCAATCCTCGCACATCGCTGGGGCTGGCATTCGCGGGCAATCGCAGCCGCGGCAAGTGTCGGCCAATACGATGACCTGTCACTGCGCTACCCGTTGCCGTACGACAGCACGTTCCGGCGTTATGCCGAGGACGCGAGTATTTCGCCAACGTGGGCCTACGGCATTGCGCGCAGTGAGAGCTTGTTCATGCCCGACGTGCGCTCGAGTGCCGGTGCTATCGGCCTGATGCAGCTAATGCCGGCAACCGGACGCGACGTGGCGGAGAAAATTCAGCTGCCCTATTCCGGTCTCGACACGCTGACCGACCCGGACAGTAACATTCGACTTGGCACGACATACCTTGCCCAGATGGTAGAACGTTACGGTGGCAACCGGGTCCTGGCGACCGCGGCCTATAACGCGGGGCCACACCGTGTCGACGCGTGGCTGCCCGAGAAAGGAAGCATCGACGCGCGGATCTGGATCGAAAATATTCCGTTCAATGAAACGCGTTCCTACGTACGGCGCGTGCTGGCGGCAGATACAATTTTTCACTGGCGCATGACCGGTGAGACGCGGCGCCTGTCGGATGAACTATTGCTCGTTCGCGCCGAATCGAAACCGCAGCCACTAGCCAATAACTAACCGCATGCGACCGTGGGGTACTCGGCGTCATGCATGCCTTGATGCCGCTTGACGGGAGCTCGCTGTGCTGCCCGTTACTGCCGCCGGGCAGCCCGCCGACTGCTTCCAGCCAGATCACGCGCTGCTTCGTAGAAGCATTCGATGTCGTCGTTGCATTCGGCGAGTAATGCGCGAAACTCCGGGAGTCGGCCGTCGTAGAGAAGCATCGATGCGAGGCGTGCGTTGTTGAGCCCGTCGCTTAGCCAATCCGGCGTTTGGTGGCCCGCGGCCTCCAGTTCGAGATTCAGCGCTGTCGTCAACTGTTCGAGTCGCTCCTGTTTCCGGGCACGCATCGCTTCCACTTCGATATCCAGCGAATAGATATTCGCGAGATCGTCGCGCGCGAGTTCGACTAGTTTCATGAGCCGTTGGCGCAGCTCGCGTCTATCCTGGTATGCGGCGAGTTTGTCAATTCTGCCCCGACTCTGGAGCCATCGCTGAATGCCGAACTCCTCGACCGCGCTGGCGAAGGACTCGTTGAATCCTGAGTCACCTTTAACATAGAGCTCTTGATGCGCCAGCTCGTGAAAAAGCACCGCGATCAGGTCAGCCTCTTCCCAAC